>NZ_JBHYTK010000082.1:0-6190 GCF_042749255.1 Streptomyces sp. NPDC059524
GCGCCCCATCGGGGAAATGCGGCGCGAAGCGCCTGCATTTCAGGGGCGCGGGGAACTGCGCGAGAAGCCCCCACCGGGCCGCAGACGCGCACGTACCGTCAATACCCCCCTTACCCCCACGGAGGCCGGGCGAGCGGCCGAGGTGCTGCTCGGCCGTCTTACGGGCGCAGCGCCCGCAGGAGCAGGTCGGCCAGCTGGTCGGCGAGTTCCTGCGGGGTGAGGGGGCCGTCGGGCCGGTACCAGGTCGACAGGTGGTGGACCGAGCCGAAGTGATAGTCGACGACGAGGTCGGCCGGGGTCTCGGTGGAGAAGACGCCGGCTTTCTGGCCCTCTTCGATCAGGGCCCGGAACCGCTCGTGGTAGCGGCGCCGCTCGGCCCGTACCTGCTTGTTCTTCTCGGGGCTGAGGTGGTGCATGGAGCGGAAGAAGATCGCCGCGTCGTCGAGGTTCTCGATGGTCGTGACGACCACGTCGGCGGCCGCGGCGCGCAGCCGCTCCTCGACCGGCTGGTCCAGGTCGGCGAAGGCGTCGAGCCGCTCCTGCTGGAGGCGCAGCACGCGCGCGTACACCTCGTGCAGCAGGTCGTCCTTGGAGCCGAAGTAGTGGTAGAGGGCGCCCTTGGTGACGCCCGCCGCCTCGACGATCTCCTGCACGGAGGTCCGGTCGTAGCCGCGCTCGGCGAACAGCCGGGTGGCGGCCGCCAGGAGTCGCTGCGGAACCGGCGTCCCGTCGCCGTCCGTCGCCGCCTTGGCCACTGCCGCCACCTGCCTTCGCTGTCTGTCTCGTGGTGCTTCGGTCACTCGGGTCCTGCGCGGGTCACGCGCCCGGTGAACGCAGTTCCCGCCGGAGGATCTTCCCACTTGCCGTCTTGGGAAGCTCGCGCAGGACCTCCACCTCGCGCGGGTACTTGTACGCGGCGAGCCGTTCCTCGCAGTACGCGGACAGCTCGTCCGGTGTGGCGTCGGCGCCGGGGCGCAAGCTGACGTACGCCTTGACGGTCTCGCCGCGGTAGGCGTCGGGGACGCCGACGACGGCGGCCTCGCGGACGGCGGGGTGGGTGTAGAGGACGTCCTCGACCTCGCGCGGCCAGACCTTGAAGCCGGACGCGTTGATCATGTCCTTCTTGCGGTCGACGACGTAGAGCCAGCCGTTCGCGTCCATGAAGCCGATGTCGCCGGTGCGCAGTTCCCCGTCGGGGAAGGCCTCGGCGGTGGCGTCGGGGCGGCGCCAGTAGCCGGGCACGACCTGGGGGCCGCGCACCGCGATCTCGCCCTGTTCGCCGAAGGGCACATCGGCGCCCCGGTCGTCGACGATGCGGACGACGGCGTCGGGCCCGGGCACGCCGACCGCGAGGGTGCCGGAGACGGGGTCGACGGGGGCCTCGACGCCGGGCGGCACGGTGGCGCAGGGGGCGGTGCACTCGGTGAGGCCGTAGCCGTTGTGGATGTACGGGCCGAACGCGGCGCGGAACTTCTCGACGAGCGCGGGCGGCACGGGCGCTCCGCCGGAGGAGATCGAGTCGAAGGACGCGAAGTGCTCGCGGGTGGCCTGCGGCTGGGCGCCGAGGGCCATGAAGGCGGTGGACGGGCCGACGGTGTAGGCGGGCCTGTGCTCGGCGAACGCGTCGAGGACGACGCCGGGTTCGAAGCGGTAGGCGAGGGCGAGGGTGCCCGCGTTGGCGACGCAGGCGACGAGTTCGCAGACCATGCCGGTGATGTGGAACAGGGGCGCGAGGGCGAAGTAGGTGGCGCCTTCGGCGACGCCGAGGCCGGTGCGCTGGCGTTCGGCGTTGTGCGTGATGTTGCCGTGCAGGTTGGTGGCGCCCTTGGGGGTGCCGCTGGTGCCGGACGTGTAGCTGATGAGCGCGATGTCGGCGCTGGTCAGCTCGCGGTCCGCGGGCGCGGGGTGGCCGGCGCGGGCGACGGTGAGCAGGTCGTCGGTGTCGGCGGGCGCCGGGGTGACGCGCTCGAAGGACAGGACGCGGGTGTCGTTCCGGCTCTGCAGGTCGAGTTCGCAGGCGGTCAGGGCGATGCGTACGGGTGAGTCCGCGGCGGTGTCGCGCAGGTACGCCTCCCAGGCGCGGTCGGCGCAGACCAGGGCGGTGACCTCGGCGTCGTGGAGGACGTGGGCGACCTCGCCCGCCTTGTACATCGGGTTGACCGGGACGACGACGGCGCCGGCCTTGAAGGCGCCGAGCAGGGCGAGCACGAAGTGCGGAGAGTTCTGCAGCATGATCGCCACGCGGTCGCCGCGCTCCAGGCCCCGGGCGGCGAGGTGTCCGGCGACGGAGTCGGAGAGGGCGTCGGCCTCGGCGTAGCTGAGGCGGCCGTCGAAGTAGGCGAGGGCCGGGTGGTCGGGGGCGCGGCGCACGGCGTCGGCGAAGGCGTGGACGACGGTGGCGGGCGGGGTGACGGGGGCCTTCTGGGCCTCGCTGAGGACGGCGAGCCAGGGGCGTGCCGCGTAGATCGACTCGGTCACCGGCCGGCCTCCCACTTCTGCTGGATGTGGTTCATGGTGGTGAGCCAGCGGTCCGGGTCGGCGGCGCGGCCCGCGTAGTACCCGGCGACCTCGGGGTGCGGCAGGATCAGGAAGCGGTCCTCGGCCATGCCCGTGAACAGGGCGTCGGCGACGTCCTCCGGTTCGATGGCGGTGGGCGCGAGGACGAGGTCACCGGCGGATCCGGCCTCGGTGAGCATGTCGGTGCGCACGCCCTGCGGGCAGATGGCGTGCACCTTGATGCCGCGGTGCCGGTAGGTGAGCGAGAGCCACTCGGCGAAGGCGTAGGCGCCGTGCTTGGTGACGCTGTACGGGGCGGCGCCGATCATGGTGAGCAGTCCGGCGGCGGAGACGGTGGAGACGAAGCGGCCGCTGCCGCGCTCCAGCCAGTCCGGGAGCAGGGCCTGGGCGGCGCGCACGTGCGCCATCACGTTGACGTCCCAGGCGGCGGCCCACACCGCGGGGTCCGCGGACTCGGTGCCGCCGGAGGAGAGGCCCGCGTTGGCGCACCAGACGTCGACGGTGCCGCCGAGGGCGTCCCGGGCGTCGTCGACGATCGCGGACGCGTCGCCGGGGACGGCGGTCGCGCCGATCTCCTCGGCGACCGCGGCGGCCTTGGCGGCGTCGAGGTCGTTGACGACGACGCGGGCGCCGGCGGCGGCGAAGCGGCGGGCGAGGGCGGCGCCGATACCGCCGCCCGCGCCCGTGACGACGACTGACTGGCCCTGCGGACTCTCCACCATCGGTCTCCTTCGGCACGCCGTGACTCAGGTTGCCTCAGCACACTAACCAGTCGGTATGTCGTGGGGAAAGGGGGCGCGGGACACGGATGCGCGCAAGATCCGTTCCCCGGACGGGGTCCGGGGACTAGCGTGCGGCGAGAGGACCAGACCAGTTCCGGCGATCACGGAGGTGCACGGATGAACGTGTCGAGACGGGTGCTGCTCGCGGCGGGTGCGGGAGTGGCCGGCGCGCTGGGTGCGGGGAGCGGCACGGCGGGCGCCGCGACGGTGGACGGACAGGGGCGCGGGCCGGGCCTGCGCACCGGTTTCGAACGCCTCGCGGCCGACGGCTACGGGCTGCTGTCCGGGCAGAAGGTCGGCGTCGTCACCAACCCCACCGGCGTGACCCGGGACGTGCGGCACATCGTGGACGTCATGCACGCGGACGACCGCGTCGACCTGAAGGCCGTGTTCGGCCCCGAGCACGGCTTCCGCGGCACGGCGCAGGCGGGCGGCTCGGAGGGGCGTTACGACGACCCGGCGACCGGGCTGCCGGTCTACGACACGTACTTGAAGAGCGGTCAGGCGCTCGCCGACATCTTCACGGCGTCCGGTGTCGACACGGTCGTCTTCGACATCCAGGACGTGGGCGCCCGCTTCTACACGTACATCTGGACGCTGTACGACTGCATGGAGGCGGCGCGGCTCGCCGGCAAGAGGTTCGTCGTCCTGGACCGGCCGAACCCGGTGACCGGGCGCGACGCGTACGGGCCGGTCCTGCACAAGGAGTTCGCGACGTTCGTGGGCCGGCGCGAGATCGCGCAGGCGCACGGCATGACGGTCACGGAGCTGGCGCGGCTGTTCAACGGCGAGTACCTGGACAAGCCGGTCGAGCTGGCCACGGTGACGATGACCGGCTGGAAGCGCCGCGACTTCTACGACGCCTCGGGCCTGCCGTGGGTGCCGCCGAGCCCGAACATGCCGACCCCGGACACGGCCCTGGTCTACTCGGGCACCTGTCTTTTCGAGGGCACGAACCTCTCCGAGGGGCGCGGCACGACCCGCCCCTTCGAACTCCTCGGCGCCGAGGGGATCGACGCGCGCTGGGCCGCCGCCGCGAACGAACTCGCGCTGCCCGGCGTGCACTTCAGGGAGGCGTACTTCGCACCGACGTTCTCCAAGTTCCAGGGCAAGACCGTGGGCGGCGTGCAGATCCACGTCGACGACCGCGAGGCCTTCGATCCGGTCCGCACCGGGATCGCGCTCCTCGTCACCGCCAAGTCGGCCTGGAGCGGCTTCGCCTGGCGCTCCGACAACTGGATCGACAAGCTCACGGGCTCGACCCAGGTCCGCACGATGATCGACAAGGGCGCGGACACGGACGAGGTCGTCCAGGGCTGGCACGGCGAACTGGAGAAGTTCCGCGCGGTGCGCCGGCAGTACCTGACCTACAAGTAGGCGCCCTCGGAAGAGACACGGGGAGCATCTCAATCCCCGAGACGTCCCGTCTCGGGGATTGACTGCATACTGCACCGACCGCGACAGTGCAGCCGTGCTCAAAGACGACCCCACCAGGGAAGACCCAGCCCAGGACGACACGGCCGCGGCCCCTCGGCCGGAGCGCCTACGGCGCGTAGCGGTCGCCAGTTTCATCGGCACGGCCATCGAGTTCTACGACTTCTACGTCTACGGAACGGCCGCCGCCCTCGTCCTGAACGAGGCGTTCTTCCCCAACCTGTCCTCCCTCAACGCCACTTTGGCGTCCTTCTCGACGTACGCCGTCGCGTTCGCCGCCCGCCCGATCGGCTCCCTGCTGTTCGGTCACTTCGGCGACCGGATCGGCCGCAAGTCGGTGCTCGTCGCCTCGCTGCTGCTGATGGGCCTGTCGACGGCGTGCGTCGGCCTGCTGCCCGGCTACTCCACGCTCGGCGTCTGGGCCCCTCTGCTGCTCGTGCTGCTGCGCTTCCTCCAGGGCGTCGGGCTCGGCGGCGAGTGGGGCGGGGCGGCGCTGCTCGCCGTGGAGCACGCGCCGCGCGGGCGGCGCGGCCTGTTCGCGGCATTCCCCCAACTCGGCCCGTCGGTCGGCTTCTTCGCGGCGACCGGCATCTTCTGGCTGCTGTCCGAGTCCCTCTCGGACGAGGCGTTCCGGTCCTGGGGCTGGCGGATCCCGTTCCTGCTGTCCTTCCTTCTGGTCGCCGTCGGCCTGTTCGTGCGGCTGAAGATCAGCGAGACGCCCGTGTTCGCCAAGGTGATGGCGGACCAGGAGGCCAGCAGGGCACCGGCCCTGGAGGTGTTCAAGCGGCACCCGAAGGAGATCCTGCTCGGCGCGGGCGGCATGGTCGTCGCGTACGGCCTCTTCTACACCGCCACCACCTACTGCCTCGCCTACGGCACGAAGACGCTGGGCGTGCCGCGCGGCACGATGCTCGCCGTGTCGCTCGTGGCCTGTCTGTTCCTCGCGGCCGGGACCTGGCTCGCCGCGACGCGCTCGGACGCGGGCGGGCGGCGCCGCACGGTCCTCGCCGGCTCGGGTCTCGCGGTGGTGTGGGGGCCGGTGCTGTTCCTGCTGATGGACACCGAGCAGCCGGTCCTGATCGCGCTGGCCCTCGGCGGGGCCCTGTTCTGCATGGGCGTGGTGTACGGCCCGATGGGCGCCTATCTGCCGGAGCTGTTCTCGGTCCGGGTGCGCTACTCGGGCGCCTCGTTCGCGTACAACCTGGGCGGTGTGCTCGGCGGCGCCGTCGCGCCGCTGGTGGCGACGCGGTTGCAGAGCGCGTTCGGCTCGTCGTCGGTGGGCTGGTACGTGAGCGCGATGGCCGTCATCTCGCTGCTGTGCGTGCTCGCGCTGCCGGAGACCCGGGAGCGCGAACTCGGCTGAGGGCGCCACGGGAACGGGACAGCTGGCGGGCGGACGCCCGGACACATACCGTGGGTGTGCGGAAATCACAACGCTGCGCCAGGGAAACCAAGAC
>NZ_JBHYTK010000082.1:6200-34573 GCF_042749255.1 Streptomyces sp. NPDC059524
GGGGCGGGGGCGCGCTGCGCCCGCGGGGGGGCCGGGGGGGCGGGGGCGGGCCGCGGCCGGGGGGGGGCGCCGCCCCCCCCCCCCCCCCGCTTCCGTGTGCGGTCCGCTCAGCTCACCGGTGCGCCGGGAACTCGACGACCTGCTGGTACGTGGGCCGGTTCTGCCACTGCATCGAGCGGTGGGAGATCCCGCCGACGGCGCGGTGCACGATCGTGTCCGCGCACCACTGGTCCCCCGCCTTGCAGGTGTCGTCCCCGGGATAGACCTCGGTCGCGGGCTTCGCGACCGCCGCGGCGAGTGAGGCGAGGAGCGCGTCACGGCAGGACGACAGGTCGCCGGCGCCGCAGTACCTCTTGCCCAGCGCGCCCTGCACGGGCTCGCCGAGGACCGCGCGCAGGTCCTTGTCGACGTAGCCCCACCAGCCGTACTGGAACGCGGATCCGGCGTGCGAGCCGGTCGGTCCGTGGCCGGCCGACGGGGACTCGTCGACGGCGAGCTGACCGGTGAGCGCCTGGTAGAGGTCGCCGCCGAGCCCCGGCTCGAACGCGGCCTTCACGAGGAGCGGCCACCACGCGTCCATGATCCGGACGGCGTCCGGGTGGGCGTACGCCTTCGAGCCGGCGGAGGTCTGGTTGCGCTGCGCCCCGCCCTTGCGCCAGGCCTCCAGCTGCTGCACGGCCTTGGAGAGCGCCGGGTCGGTGATCGGCCCGCTCCTCAGCACCTTCAGGAGTTCGGGCAGGACCTGCTCCCCGCGCAGGTCGGTGACGGCCGCCTCCTCCATGGCCCGGGTGAGGGAGGCGCGGGTGACGCCGCCCTGGGCGGTGAGCTTCTTCACCCGGCCGTCGAGGAGGTCGGCGCGGTGCACGGCGCCGAGGCTGAAGTTGGCGGCGCCGAAGCCCTTGGCCTGCTTGTTGTTCCAGGAGATGTAGTAGTCCTGGTTCACCGAGTGCGGGTGCTGGGCGGGCGGGGTGTGGGCGGACGTGTTGTCGGCCGGGTCGAAGTCCCGCCATTCGTAGGCCTGTTCCGCCTTCACGGGCAGCGACATGTCGACGTTCTCGGCGCGCACCGGGTTGGCACCGCTGTTGTAGTACGCGATGTCCCGGGAGTCCGCGTAGAACCAGTTGAAGGCGTAGCTGATGTGCTGGGCCGCCTTCTGGAAGGAGGCGGCGTCCTTGACGTAGGACGGGTCGTTCAGCATCTGGAAGCCGATGATCGAGTCGGCCTCGTGGCGGTAGGTGGAGCGCAGCGCGGTGTAGGCGACGGGCTTGCCGTCGACGGTGGCGCGGTGCGTGACCACGCCGTACCGGGTGCGGAAGACCTGCATCCGGTAGCTGCCGGCGGCGGTGGAGTCGGCGACGGTCGGCTTCCAGGCGTTCTTCCGCTCCAGCTTCTCCATCGGGGTGCAGGTCCCCCGGTAGAGGTAGGAGGCCGAGGCCTTGGTGGGCGCCGAGCCGTCGGGCTCGCACAGGGGCACCGCGTAGGTGTCGGTGATGTCCTGTCCCGCGGAGGTCGCGGACCAGGCGTAGTCCTGGCCGCGGCCCAGCTGGATGTACATGCCGACGCCGGCGAAGGAGACGCCGCGGGCGCTGATGCCGGGGCCCTGGAGCTCCTGCATCATCAGCAGCTGCGGTGCGAAGTAGCCGGTCTGCGGGCCGAACACGGCGACCGGGTGGCCGGACGCGGTGTGCTTCCCGGAGACGAGGAGGGCGTTCGACATGCCCTTCTTGGAGGCGGAGTCGCGGAACATGTCCTCGGGGAGCACGCCGTCGTCGTACATGCCCTGGAGGGGCTTGAGGCGGGCGGGCGCCTTCACCGGGTCCCGGGTGACAGCGCCGGAGCGCGCGGCGGTGGCGGCCGAGCCGGTGCGGTCGTACACGAGGGGTTCGCGGTCGACGGATCCGGCGTCGGGCAGGGCCTGGCCGCGCGCCTTCGCGGGCTTGGCCCCGTAGGGGAAGCGGGTGCCGTCGTGGATGGTGGTGACGGTCTCCGGGTCGTCGCGCCCGCGGAAGGACTCCCAGATCTCGGTGCCCTTCTCGACGCCGTACTTCTGCTGGGCGGCGAGCAGCGAGAGGGCCGCGTCGACCTCTCCCCCGCCGCCGTTGCCGAACAGTCCGCCGACCACGGAGGCCAGGGCGATCATGTCGGTCACCTTGAACGGCTGGATCTCGCCGATGTTGGTGATCGCGTCGATCTTGCCGGTGAGCACGTACTCGCCAGGGAAGTAGCGCCCCTTCTTGGCCTTCTCGCGGTAGGCGTTGAGCCCGTCGATGTAGGCCTGGGCGTCCTTCATGGCCTGGGCGCCGCGTGCCCCGCCCTCCGTCCTGATCCAGTCGACCTGCTTCTGGAGATCGTCCTCGGTGTAGGGGGCCTGCGGCCAGAACTCCTGCTCGAGTCCCTGGTTCGCGAGGGCGCCGCCGGCGAAGGAGGTCAGCTCGCCGCGGCCGATGTGGCGGAACAGGTCGATGAGCCAGAGGCGGTCCTGACCTGCGGCGTAGCCGGCGCCGAACTCGGTTCCGTAGCGCGTGGAACCTTTGACGTGGGGTACGCCGTTCTTCTTGTCACGGGTGATGGTCACGTCCTCCCGGGGACGCGTGACCGAACCGACCTGACCATTCGGGACCCCGAAGGAGGAGTCGTTGAAGAACTGGGAGAGCGTGTCGTCCGTGAGCGACGGATATCCGGACGACAGCGCGTCGTAGGGACCGAGCTGATCGTCGGCGTGCGCGGGCTGGGTTCCGAACAGCTTGTTGCCGAGGATCTCGACGAGCGTCGCGCTGCCGTTCGCCCCGGGCGGCAGGATGTCCGCGCACTGGCCCGCGCAGTAGTCGGCCGCGGGGGCGGGTTCGTCCGCGGCGGCCGTCGCGTGCGGGGACAGCAGCCCCGCGGTGAGCACGAGCGCCGCGGCGGCCGTAAGTCTCCGCAGGGGGCCACGGGCCCTCCTGCGCGGGGTGGTGCGTGGGGTGCGTCCTCGCATGCCTGGTCCTCCCGACGATGGTGAGCCGGAAGTTACCGGCGGTAGACCGACCGAAGAAGATGAACATGCGTCACGTTTTCAGGATCGCCACAGGGATCACAGAGAGACTCCCCAGACCCACGAGGTGCCGCCGATGGCATCCATCCGGAATCGGATGGATACCGGCGCCCCGAGGAGGGATCCGAATCGCGTGTCGATACGTCTACTCGGCAACGTCGCTTCATGGCTGCGGCGACGCCGACGTACGTGTGACGGAGGTGCAGGGCGATGGCCGGATTCCGGAGTCTGGCAAGACAGGTGCGCGACGCGCGCAACGATCTGGCACTGCGGCGGTACTCACTGCGCAAGTGCCTGGAGAGGTTCGCTCCTTACGGACACCGGGCGACCTGGGACCATCTGTGCTCCCGGGCCGGCTTCGGTCCCGAGG
Organism: Streptomyces sp. NPDC059524; assembly: GCF_042749255.1. Lineage (NCBI taxonomy): Bacteria > Bacillati > Actinomycetota > Actinomycetes > Kitasatosporales > Streptomycetaceae > Streptomyces > Streptomyces sp. NPDC059524. Next base: position 9,602 of record NZ_JBHYTK010000082.1, read on the forward strand.
ACCGCTCCCCCGACCCGGCCCGCCTGGTCGCGGCCCTGGAGGAGCTGGAGGAGGCGCGGGCCGTGTGGCTCGCGTACGAGGACGACTTCGCCGAGCGGCGGCGCAAGGAGAAGCACGACGGGCTGCGCCGGCCGGGCAGCACGGACGACTGGCACCGGCTGACCTGGGGCGGCTTCGGGGTCGCCTGGTGCGACGACCCGGCCGTCCACCCGGACGAGCCGCTGGCCGACGTGCTGCGCCGGCTGATCTCCGCGCTGGAGCGGGAGCCGGGCCGCGCCTGCCCGGTCTGCGCGGACGACGGCCTGGTCTGGAAGCACGACCTGGCGCACGAGCCGTCCTCGGGACCGGTGTGCACGCACTGCGGCATCGTCGTCCCGCGCCCGGTGCTCACCGCGACGGCCCTCGCGGAGGCCAGGCGCTCCCGGATGCTGGTCTCGGCGTAGACCCGGTCCGCACGGCGCGGCGGGGGTGCGGCCCCATCGAGGCGCACCCCCGGATTCGGCGGCTGCGGACGGGAGTTCAGCCCGGGATGTGTTCGAGGCGCTGCCGGCCGAGCAGATACTTCGGCAGGTACGGCTGGTCCATGTCGAGCGGGAAGTCCATGTCGTGGGCGAGACAGGCGAGGGCCAGCGGGCCGAGGGCCACACGGGCGCCCGGCGCCGCCGAGTCGCCCCAGTACCGGGCGTGATGGCCGAGCGCCTCGGTGAGCGCCTTGCCGAAGGCCTCGTGGTCCTGCGTGAGCAGCCGGTGGAACAGGGCGACGGGCTGGTAGTCGACGAGGTCCAGGAAGTCCTTCGGGGTGCGCGTCGACGCCTCGGGGTGCGAGGTCTCCATCGTGGTGACGAGCTTGGTGACGACGTCGTCCGTGGGGCGGCGCAGCCAGTGGCTCTGCAGCGTGTCGATCCAGTGCAGGACGTAGTCGTCGGCGGGCCCCGCGGCGCGCAGCGTGTCGAGCGGCACCTCGCACAGCCGCGTGGTGCGGTCGCGTTCGCGGGTGACGAGGGTGAGGTAGAAGGCGTCGAGCCAGGCGCGGGCGTCGCCGCGGACCTCGGTGCCGGTGGCGGGGACGGTGTGCTCGGTGTCGCCGAGCATCAGCGTCACGGCCTTGGTCTCGGTGAACAGGGCGGTGCCCAGCTGGAGTGCGGCGACCCACGCGTCCCAGGTCTCGACGCGGTCGGCGTCGGGATCGGCCTCGGCGCTCGCCTGCGCGAGGAGCACCGCGTCGGTGAACGCGTCGGGCAGTCCGTCCGGTGCGGCGTCGAGCGCGTCGATCGAGGCGGCGAGCGACGCGGTGAGGGCGGGCACGTCGACGGGGCGGGCCGTACCGACGAGCCGTCCGGCGCGGTCCAGGCCGCGCAGCAGCCGCAGGATGTCGACGAGTTCGGCCGGGGGCTGCTGGCTGATGGTCTGCCGCTCGTCGTCGATGACGGTGAGCGAGGTGAGCCGGCCCTCGTGCCACCAGTACACGCGCGGCGACAGCGATCCGGGGCCCTCGTCGTGGGCGCGGACGGCGTACGTGGCCAGGTCGTTGACGGCGTCGACGGCGCTGCCGTCGGTGATCGGGTGGAAGGCGAGCAGGTGCCGGGTGGGCGCGACGACGAGGGCGCCCGCGCCGGGCAGCCGCCGGCCGGTGACCTCGGCGGCGAGTTCGGGCAGGAGCAGCGCCTTGCTCGCGACGAACACCGAGTCCCCGTAGACCGAGTGCAGGACGGGGTGCCCGTCGAGCCGCACCTCCTCGTGGCGGAACGGCTCGCGCGACAGGTTGCGGCCCGCGGCCTCCCACAGCGCGTCGAGGTCGCCGGCCCGGGCCACGTCATGGTCGTTCAGCAGGCGCACAGTGGTCGGGGCGTCGAGGGCGAGCGCGAGGTTCAGGCCGGGGGCCACGGCGCGCATGTAGCTGAACTGCCCTGCTCCGTCGGCGGGTACGGCGCCGGGCGCCACGAGGCGCATGCGGGTGCCGGCGAGCAGCTCCTCGGCGCTCTCTCCGCCCTGCGACGCCTCGGCGAGCTGCGCGAACTGCTGCTCGACCAGCTCGGGCCAGGCCTCCTCGGGCGTGACGCGGCAGCGCTGCGCCAGGTTCGTCAGCGGGTGGCGGTGTCCGGCGACCGCCGCGGTGTCCCCTTCGAAGGCGGGCGGCGTCCCGTGCCGCCGCTCCAGGGCGGCGGCGACGAGGCCGCGCAGGCGGTCGGCCTGCGCGGTGGTGAGCACGGGCAGATGAGCGTCAGGCGTGTCGTGTGGTGTCACGGGGTCGACTCTACGAGGCGCGCCGCCGGCACGTCGGACTCGGCCAGGAACCGGAGTTGACGCGTCAGGGCACGATGACGTCCGTCTGTATCGCCATCTTGAACTCGGCGAGGGTCAACGGGACGGCGATCCCGGTGTCCGACGCGCGGGCGCTGATCTTGAGGCCGACCGGGGTGCCCGGGTGTACGAACATCTGCCAGGTGTACGTGCGGTACTGGCCGCCGCCGGTGGCGGAGATGTCCGTGGTGCCGGTCGAGTCGTAGCCGGTGGACTCGCCCAGCGGGTCGCGGACGAAGCGGGCCCGGTACTCGGTGGCGCGGTCGTCGGCCTTCCAGAAGACCAGCGCGGACAGGGTGGCCCACCCGTCGTGGCTCGGCCGGATCAGGCCGGAGTGCGGGTCGGGGTAGCCGGGGCCGCCGGCCGGGTCGTGCATCTTCCAGGGGTCGTAGGACTCCTCGGCCGCCGCGTAGGGGAAGCGCACGAGGTGGTAGCCGTCCTTGTCGTACGTGATCTTCTGGGTCCCCGACCGGGCCGCGTCGTACTTGAGCGAGCAGATCGCGAGGGGCATGGCCAACCACTCCCTTGTCGTCGGACCGGCGACCGTAACAGGGGGAAATCCCGTCGCTCCAGGGGGTTTTCGGTCGGCACAGTCGGTCCCGGAGGGCCCGCTCGGGGCCCTCCGTCCCGAGCACGAGAACGAGGAGCCCCGTGTCATGTCGACGCTGCGCGTCACCGCCGAACCCCTGACCGTCCATCCGCATCCGAACGCCGACGCGCTCGAACTGGCCCAGGTGGGCCTGTACCGGGCCGTCGTCGCCAAGGGCGCCTACCGCACGGGCGAGTTCGCCGTGTATCTGCCGGAGCAGTCGGTGCTGCCCGCGGCGCTGATCGAGGAGCTGGGTCTGACCGGGCGTCTCGCGGGCGGGAACGCGGACCGGGTCAAGGCCGTACGGCTGCGCGGGGAGCTGTCGCAGGGCATCGTGTGCCGGCCCGCGGCGCTCGCGGCGGTGGACCTGGCGGCGGCCGCCGCGGCGGGCACGGACTTCGCGGAGCGGCTCGGGGTGACGAAGTGGGTGCCGCCGGTCCCGCCGACGATGAACGGCGACGTGGAGTCCGCGCCCGAGCTGCTGCCCTGGACGGACATCGAGAACATACGCCGCCACCCCGACGTGTTCGCGCCCGGCGAGCCCGTCGTCGTCACCGAGAAGCTGCACGGCACGGCCTGTCTGGTCACGTACTGCGCGGACGACGGCCGGGTGCGGGTCTCCTCGAAGGGGTTCGGCGCGAAATCGCTGGCCCTGGCCGAGGATCCGCGCAATCTGTACTGGCGCGCGGTGCGCGGCCACGCGGTGGCCGAGGCCGCGGCCCGGCTCGCAGGGCGGCTCGGGGCCACCCGCGTCGGGATCTTCGGCGAGGTGTACGGGGAGGGTGTGCAGGACCTGTCGTACGGGGCGGACGGGCGCCGGGACACGCTCGGCTACGCGGTGTTCGACGTGTCCGCCGAGATCGGCGGGCAGGTGCGCTGGCTGGACGCCGAGGCGCTGCTGGCCGGTGAACTGCCGCTGGTGCCGCGGCTGTTCGCCGGCCCCTTCGACCTCGATCGGGTCCTGGAGCTGGCCGAGGGCCGGGAGACGGTGTCCGGGCGCGGGCTGCACCTGCGGGAGGGCGTCGTGGTGCGCCCGGCGGTCGAGCGGCACAGCCCGGTGACCGGCGGGCGGGCGATCGTCAAGGCGGTCAGCCCGGCGTACCTGACCCGCAAGGGCGGCACCGAGTACGAGTGACGGCCGCGCGGGCCGCGCTCAGGAGGCCCGGCGTTCGCCGAGCAGCCGGGAGCCGGTGAGGCGGTCGCCGAAGACGTCGTCCGGGTTGGACAGGACGCAGGTGTCCAGGGAGAGGCAGCCGCAGCCGATGCAGTCGGTCAGGTGGTCGCGCAGCCGGTTGAGCTGCTTCAGCCGCTCGTCCAGCTCGGCCCGCCAGGCCTCCGAGAGGCGCGCCCAGTCCTCCTTGGTCGGGGTGCGCTCCTCGGGGAGCTCGGCGAGCGCGTCGCGGATCGTGGCGAGCGGGATGCCGACGCGCTGGGCGGCGCGGATGAAGGCGACGCGGCGCAGGGTGTCACGGCAGTAGCGGCGCTGGTTGCCGGAGGTGCGGCGGCTGTTGATCAGGCCCTTGGACTCGTAGAAGTGCAGGGCGGACACGGCGGCGCCGCTGCGGGCCGAGAGCTGGCCGACGGTGAGCTCGTGGATCTTCTCCGGAATCTGAGGCACCCGCCCGAGCCTAGTCCTCGGCCGTGGACGTTGTTAGCATGCCGAGAAGACTGAGCAAGCGCTTAGACATACGGACACGGAGGCCACTGAACATGGCGGAGCCGCGGGTTTTCAAGAGTGCCGACGAGCTGAAGGGCGCCGTGGGCGAGCAGCTCGGGTACAGCGACTGGGCCGAGATCACGCAGGAGCGGATCAATCAGTTCGCCGACGCCACGGGTGATCACCAGTGGATCCACGTCGACCCGGAGCGGGCGAAGGACGGCCCGTTCGGCACGACCATCGCCCACGGGTATCTGACCCTGTCGCTGCTGCCGCTGTTCGGCCCGCAGCTGATCACGGTCGAGGACATGAAGATGGGCGTCAACTACGGGACGAACAAGGTGCGCTTCCCCGCCCCGGTCCCCGTCGGCTCGCGGCTGCGCGCGAGCGCGACGATCACGAACGTGGAGGACGTGGCGGGCGGCGTCCAGGTGTCGGTGGCCTTCACCGTGGAGCGCGAGGGCGGCGACAAGCCGGTCTGCGTCGCCGAGTCGGTGTCCCGCTACTACCTCTGAGCGGCCCTACCGCGGGGCGGCCCCCACCATCCTGAGCACGAGGTCGGCGTAGAGCGCGCCGACCTCGTCGGGCGTGCGCCGCCCCTGCTCGTTGAACCAGCGGGCCACGTCGATGCAGAGCGAGAGGATCGCGACGGTCGTGCCGGACACGTCCGGGACGTCGAACTCGCCGGAGGCCACGCCGTCCGCGATGATCTCGCGCACCGTGGCGTCGCTGCGCCGGCGCAGGTCCACGATCTCCGGCCGGTGCTCCTCGCCGAGCGAGTCCAGCTCGTACTGGACGACGCGGGCCGTCATGTGGTGACCCGCGTGCCAGCGCACGAAGGAGCGGACCGCCTCGGCGAGCCGCTCGGCGGCGGTGCCGTCCGCGTCGGCGGCGGAGCGCAGCACCTCGAGCGCCTTCTCGTGGCCGATGCGGCTGATGCGGAGGAGGAGCTCCTCCTTGGTCTTGTAGTGGATGTAGAGCGCGGCCGGGCTCATGCCGGCGCGGCTCGCGATGTCGCGGGTCGTCGTGGCGTGGTAGCCGCGCTCCGCGAAGGCCTCGACGGCGGCGACCAGGAGTCGCCGCGCCGCGTCCGGGGTGACCTCGCCCCACGGCATCCCGTCCGCGGCCTGGGTGTCGGTCCGCTCGTCGTGCGTCATCGCTGCGCTCGCTCCTCCCGTGGGGTGTGGAGGGCTCACCTTACCTGCCACGGTGAGCGAGCGCTTAGGCCCTGCGGGGTCCGGATCAGACGACCGGCTTGAAGGGATCGTGCTCGGCGAGGATCTTGTCGAGGCGGGCCTGGTCGACGCGGCTGACCAACTGGTCGGCCTCCTGCCGGTCCCGGACGACCTTGGCCAGGGTGAACGCCGAGGTCGTGAGGTACAGGACCGCGATCGCCAGGAAGGCCCGCACCCAGCCGCTCGCGTCGAGGCTGTAGATGCCGATGCCGGTCGCCCCGAGAGCGACGGCGAAGGACGCGACGGCCTGGCCGTAGTAGGCGGTGGTGTTGCGCTGCTTGACCGTTGTCTCACTCATGCGGGACAGCATGGAGCGGATGTGGCTGCCGTCACATCCGCTCCCGTACTCAGCTCGGCGCCTAGGTACTCGGCGTACTCAGAACGCGGAGACGCCCGTGAGCGCGCGGCCGATGATCAGCTTCTGGATCTGGCTGGTGCCCTCGTACAGGGTCATGACGCGGGCGTCGCGCAGCAGCTTGCCGACCGGGTACTCGTCGATGTAGCCGTAGCCGCCGAAGACCTGGAGGGCGTTGTTCGCGCAGCGCACGGCGGCCTCGGAGGCGTAGAGCTTCGCCTTGGAGGCGGCGGTCGCGAAGTCCTCGCCCCGGTCGATGAGGTCGGCCACGCGCCAGGTGAGCAGCCGGGCCGCGTCGACGTCGACCGCGATGTCGCTGATCAGCTCCTGCACCAGCTGGTACGAGGCGATGGACTTGCCGAACTGTTCGCGCTCGCCCGCGTACCCGACGGCGGCGTCGAGGGCCGCCTGGGCGATGCCGACGCAGCCGGCGGCCACCGACATGCGGCCCTTGGCGAGCGCGGACATGGCGATGGAGAAGCCCTTGCCCTCGGGGCCGAGCAGCGCCGAGGCGGGGACACGGACGTCCTCCAGGACCAGCTCGGCGGTGGCCTGGCCGCGCAGTCCGAGCTTGCCGTGGATGGTGCGGCGGGTCAGGCCGGGGGTGTCGGTGGGGACGAGGAAGGCGCTGACGCCCTTGTGTCCGGGGGCGTCGGTGGAGCGGGCGAAGAGCAGGACGACGTCGGCCCAGGTGCCGTTCGTGATGAACATCTTGGAGCCGTTGATCACGTAGTCGTCGCCGTCGCGCACGGCCCGGGTCGTCAGGTTCCCCGCGTCGGAGCCGGTGCCGGGCTCGGTGAGGCCGAAGCAGCCGAGGGCCTCGCCCGCGGTGAGCCGGGGCAGCCAGGCCCGCTTCTGCTCCTCGGTGCCGTAGGACCGGATCGTCTTGGAGACCAGGCCGAGGGAGACCGAGACGATGCCGCGCACCGAGGAGTCGCCGCGGCCGAGTTCCTCGGTGACCAGGCAGTACGCGAGGTGGTCGCCGCCCGAGCCGCCGTACTCCTCGTCGATGGTCAGGCCCAGGAAGCCGACCTCGCCGAGCTTCTTGACGATGCCGCGGTCGACCTCCTCGGCGCGGTCCCAGGCCACGACGTTCGGCGCGATCTCGCGGTCGACGAAATCCTTGGCGAGCCGGCGTACGGCCGCCTGCTCCTCGCTCAGCTCCAGATCCACGGCCCGACTCCCAGGTGTGCGCCAGCACCAATAAATTAGCACTGCTAGTTTTTCGCTGTCAGCCCTACTATGTGCCGCATGGCCCGACCGCGCAAGCCCCTGCTGAGCACCGACCGCATCGTCGACGCGGCCCGTGCCCTCGTCGACGCCGAGGGCCTCGCCGCCGTCTCCACCCGCCGGCTCGCCGCCGAGCTCGGGGTCAGCGGACCGTCGCTCTACAACCACTTCCGCACGAAGGACCAGATCCTCGGGGCCGTCGCCGACTCGGTGAGCGCGCAGGTCGACCTGTCGATGTTCGACGCCGCGGACGAGCGGGACTGGCGGACGGCGCTGCACGACTGGGCCGTCTCCTACCGGGCCGCGCTGCGCGAGCACCCGAACATCGTGCCGGTGATGGCGCAGGGCCCCGGCCGCCGTCCGGCCGGGCTGCGGCTCGCCGACGCGGTGTTCGGCGCGATGGTCGACGCCGGGTGGCCGCCCGCGCAGGCCACCTCCATCGGCGCCCTGATGCGGTACTTCGTGATGGGTTCGGCGCTCGGCTCGTTCGCGGGCGGCTTCGTCGACGACGAGGCGGCGTACGACCCGGCCGACTATCCGCACCTCGGCCAGGCCCATCTCCTCGCGGAGCGGCAGGAACAGGTCGACGAGCGGGCCTTCGAGACGGGGCTCGCGGCGCTGCTCGACGGTCTTGCCGTGCAGTACGCGCAGGTGGCGGCGGCCGCTCCCTGATATTGCGGCGACGGCCGAACCGTCGCGGGCCCATCCTTGGGTCATGGCTGCTTCCCAGGAACCCGGCGCCCCCCGACTCGCGGCGCTCGCCGCGCTGTTCGCCGACGAGACGCGGGCCTCGTTCCTGCTCGCGCTGCTCGACGGGCGGGCCTGGACGGCGGGTGAGCTCGCGCGGCACGCGGGCGTCGCCCCGTCCACCGCGAGCGAGCATCTCGGCCGGCTCGTCGCGGGCGGGCTGCTCGCCGAGGAGCGGCAGGGCAGGCACCGGTACGTACGGCTCGCCGACGCGCGGGTCGCCGAGCTCGTCGAGGGCCTCGCCGCCTACGCGGTGCCAGGCGGGGGCGAGCCGCGGTCCCGGTCGCTGCGGGCCGCTTCCGTGCGGGACGCGCTGGCGCGCGGGCGGACCTGTTACGACCATCTCGCGGGGCGGCTCGGGGTGTCGGTGACCGAGGCGATGGCCGGGCGGGGGCTGCTGCGGGTCGACTCCGGGTTCTCGCTGACGGAGGCGGGGTTCGGGTGGTTCCGGTCGCTGGGCATCGCACTCGGGGCGGGGGGTGGGCGGCGGCCGCTCGTACGGGGGTGTCTGGACTGGACCGAGCGGCGGCCTCATCTCGCGGGGGCGGCGGGGGCGGCGCTCTGCTCTCACGTGCTGGAATCCGGCTGGGCCGAGCGCTTCGGTTCGGGGCGGGCGGTTCGGCTGACGCCCGCCGGAACCGAGGCGCTCCGCACGGAGCTGGAACTACCCACGCTGGATTGACACCCGCCCGTTCTTCGTCTGCGGGCCGGTGGGGCTTCTCGCGCAGTTCCCCGCGCCCCTGACATGCAGGCGCTGCGCGCCGCATTTCCCCGATCAAGGTGCCGGGCGCCTTTCATCGAGGGAAGGCGCGGCCAGCCCCCTCCGACCCGCACTCGCCCACGCACCGACCACCACCCACGAACAAAGGAGTCACCCCACCATGAGAACCCTGCGATCCGGGCCGGCGGCAGCCGTGGTCACCGTCGTCCTGTGGGCCTCCGCCTTCGTCGGGATCCGGAGCGCCGGCGCGCACTACTCCCCGGGCGCCCTCGCCCTGGGACGGCTGCTGGCCGGCGCCGCCGTGCTCGGCGTCATCTGCGCGGCCCGGCGCGAAGGCCTGCCCCCGCGCAGCGCCTGGCGCGGGATCGCCGTGTCGGGCGTGCTCTGGTTCGGGGTGTACATGGTCGCCCTCAACTGGGGCGAGCAGCAGGTCGACGCGGGTACGGCCGCGCTCGTCGTGAACATCGGCCCGATCCTCGTCGCGCTGCTCTCCTCCCGGTTCCTCGGCGACCCGCTGCCGCCCCGGCTGCTCGCGGGGATGGCGGTGTCGTTCGCGGGCGCCGTGGCCGTCGGTCTGTCCCTGTCCGGTGAGGGCCGCGCCTCTGTGCTCGGGGTCGGCCTGTGTCTGATCGCGGCGGTCGGCTACGCCTGCGGTGTCGTCGCGCAGAAGCCCGCGCTCGGACACGCCAGCGCACTGCAGGTGACGACGTTCGGCTGTCTGATCGGGGCGGTGGCGTGCCTGCCGTTCACCGGACAGCTGGTGCACGACGCGGCCCGGGCGCCCGCCGGGGCCACCCTCGGCATGCTGTATCTGGGCGTGTTCCCGACCGCGCTGGCCTTCACGACGTGGGCGTACGCGCTGGCCCGTACGACCGCGAGCAGGATGGGCGCGACGACGTACGCGGTGCCCGCCCTCGTGGTGCTGATGTCGTGGGCGGCGCTCGACGAGGTGCCGGGTCCGGTGACGCTCGGCGGCGGGGCGTTGTGCCTGGCCGGGGTGGCGGTGGCGCGTTCCCGGCCCCGGAACGCGGTGAAATCGGCCCCCGCGCCCGCCACGTCCCAGAAGTAGCTGTACAGTCCCTCCGCCGGACTTGGGCAACATGGTCGTCACGCGGGAGCGGCACATGGCAGGCGTGGTGGACGCCGCAATTCACCCCGAATCGGGGCGTAGTCGGGTTTCGGATTGCATGCAGTTCGCACTGCGGGTGCTGCGGGGACTGGGTCAGGTGACCTTCGTACCGCGCGCGCTGACCGGAGCCCTGTTCGTCGTGGCGCTGTTCGCCGCCGGATGGGAGTACGGGCTGTACGGGCTCGGCGGAGCCGTCGTCGGCACGGCGATCGCCGCCCTGCTCGGGGTCGAGCGGGAGCGGGTCACCCAGGGCCTGGAGGGCTTCAACTCCTGCCTGGTGGGCGTGAGCTGTGCCGTGTTCCTGCGCCCGGAGCGCCCGGCGACCGTGCTGGTCGCGCTGCTCGGGTGCGCCGTCGTGACCGTGGTGACCGCCGCGGCGGGACGGGCCCTGGACGCGTGGGGACTGCCCGCGCTGACCCTGCCGTTCTGCGCGGTGGCGAGCGCCGTGGCGCTGGCCGCCCCCGCGTTCCCCCGGGTGTGGACCGGGGGCGGACTCGCCGCGCTGCCGGGCCCGGTGGAGCTCGGCGCGAAGGGTCCGGGCCCGGCCGAGCTGGCGCAGGGGTTCCTCGCCGGTTTCGGCCAGATCTTCCTGATGCCGCAGTGGTACGTGGGGGCGTTCGTCTTCGCGGGGCTGCTCGCGGCGGGACCGCGGGTGGCCGGGGTCGCCGCGCTCGGCAACCTCGTGGGCATGGTGACGGCGGGGCTGCTGGGCACGCCCGCCGAGCGGCTCGCCGAGGGCACGTCCGGGTACAACGCGATCCTGGTGGCGCTCGCGCTGGGCGGGGTGTTCCTGGAGTTCGGGCCGCGCACGCTGGTCTACGCGCTGGCGGGGGCCGCCGCCTCGACGGCGTTCGCCCCGGCGCTCGGGGCGCTCGCGGCGCCGGCCGGCGGGCACGCGCTGACCTGGCCGTTCGTGCTGACGACGCTGGCGTTCCTGGCGGCGGCGCGGTCCTTCCCGACGCTGACCGAGCGTGGATCCGGGCCCGCCCCGGCGCAGGCGGGCCCGGATCCAGGGGCGTGAGGTGAGCGCGGGTCAGGGGCGGTCCGCCGCCCGGCCCGCGAGGACCTTGATGGAGGCCAGGGCGATCACGGCCAGGCCGATGATGTAGGCGGACACCGCGAGCGAGGTGCCGCTCGCCTCCAGGAGCAGCACCATCACGAACGGGGCGAGGCCGCCGCCGAGCACGGCCGCGATCTGGTAGCCCAGCGAGGCGCCGGTGTAGCGCATCTCGGGCGTGAACAGCTCGGCGAACAGGGCGGCCTGGGGCCCGTACATGATGCTGAGGAAGCAGCTCGTGACGAAGGTGCCGACCGCGAGCCAGAGCAGCGAGCCGGTGTCGATCAGCAGGAACATCGGCACCGCCCACACCGCGAGTCCGGCCGCGCCGAGGGCGTAGATGCGGATGCGGCCGATCCGGTCGGACAGGGCCGCGGCGGCGGGGATCAGGACGAGCTGGGTGAGGCTGACGCAGAGCGAGACGGTGAGGACGGCCTCGCGCTTCATGCCCAGCTCACGGGTCGTGTAGTCGAGGACCCCGGTGATCAGGATGTAGAACGTCGCCGTGTTCACGGCGAACGAGCCGCCCGCGAGGAACACGGTGCCGAGGTGCCGGCGCAGGACCGTACGCAGCGGGGACTGCGCCGACGCCTTCGCCTTCTCGTCCTCGGCGAGCTTGCGCTCGGCCTCCTTGAACTCGGGGGTCTCCTCGACCCGGGTGTGGATGTAGAAGGCGAGCGCCAGGACCAGCAGGCCGACCAGGAACGGCACGCGCCAGCCCCAGGCGGCGAACGCGGCGTCGGAGGTGACGGCGCCCGCGACGAGGAACACCGTGTTGGCGGTGATCACGCCGATGGGCACGCCGAGCTGGACGAGGCTGCCGTACAGGCCGCGCTTGTTCTCGGGCGCGTACTCGGTGGCCATGAGCATCGCGCCGCCCCACTGCGCGCCGACCGCGATGCCCTGCACGACGCGCAGCAGGACCAGCAGGATCGGTGCGGCGACGCCGACGGTGTCGTACGTGGGGAGCAGTCCGATGCACGTCGTGGACAGGCCCATCAGCGTCAGGGCGAGGACCAGCATGGGCTTGCGGCCGCGCTTGTCGCCGAGGTTGCCGGCGATGATGCCGCCGATGGGGCGGGCGAGGAAGCCGACGGCGAACGTCGCGAAGGAGGCCAGTACGCCGGCGGTGGGGCTGCCGGAGGGGAAGTACAGGTCGCCGAGGACGAGGGCGGCGGCGATGCCGAAGACGAAGTAGTCGTACCACTCGACGGCGGAGGCGAGGGAGGCCGCGGTGGCGACCCTGCGCCGCTGGCGGTTGCGGCTCTCCTCGTCCGTCGTGGGGTGGGTGGTGCCGGGGCGAGCGGATGGGGCTGAGGCCATGCGGGCACACTCCGGGGGATGTTCGGGGGGACGGGTGTTCGCGGCGCCGCGTTCCGGGGACCGTACCGACCGGCTGGTATGGCGTCAACGGGTTGGGCGGCGCCGAATTTCTCGACGCCGCCCAGGGGTGCTCGCGCAGTGCTCGTCCGGGTCAGAACACGACCAGGGCCCGGCCCCCCTTGCCCGCCAGCATGTTGTCGAAGGCCGTCGGGATGTCGTCCAGGGTGATGTGCTCCGTCACCAGCGCGCTCAGGTCGAGGCGGCCCGCGCGCACGTGCTCGGCGAGGACGGGCAGGTCCACGGCCGGGTCGGAGTTGCCGTAGACGCAGCCGGACAGGGTGCGGCCCCAGTGGAAGAGCTCCAGGGCGTTGAAGGTGACCTGCTGGTCCTTGCCGCCGATGCCGACGACGACGGTGCGCCCGCCGCGCCGCGTCGACTCCCAGGCGGTACGGATGGTCACGGCGCGGCCCACGCACTCCACGGCCACGTCGACGCCCTGCTTGCCGGTGAGGGCGCGGATCTCGCGGGCGGTGTTCTCGGAGGCCACGACGTAGTCGGTGGCGCCGGCGCGGCGGGCCAGCTCCTCCTTCTCCGGGGAGACGTCGACGGCGACGATCTTCGCGGCGCCCGCGATGCGCGCCGCCTGGAGAGTGGCGAGGCCGACGCCGCCGACCCCGTAAACCGCGACGGTCTCGCCCTCGCGGACGCGGGCGGCGTGGTGGACGGCGCCGTAGCCGGTGAGGACGGCGCAGCCGAGCAGGGCGGCGTCGGTGAGCGGGACGCCGTCGGGGACGGGCAGCACGCAGCGGGCGGCGACGACGGTCTCCTCGGCGAACGCGGCGACGTTCAGACCGGGGTGCAGATCGCTGCCGTCGGACGCCTTCTTCGCGTACACGTCGCCCGCGCCGGTCAGCGCGTCGGCGCAGAGCCAGACCTCGCCGAGCGAGCAGGCGTGGCAGCGGCCGCACGAGGGCGCCCAGTTGAGGACGACGCCGTCGCCGGGCGCGACGTGGGTGACGCCCTCGCCGACGGAGACGACGGTGCCGGCGCCCTCGTGGCCGAGGACGGCGGGGACCGGCACGCGCATCGTGCCGTTGGTCAGGGACAGGTCGGAGTGGCAGACCCCGGCGGCGGCCAGCCTGACACGGACCTGGCCCGGTCCGGGTGCGGGCAGGTCGATGTCGGTGATCTCCAGCGGGGAGCCGACGGCGGGCAGTACAGCGGCGCGGACCATGGGATGTACGGCTCCTGGGGCTAGAACTGGAGGGACTTGGTCTGGAGGTACTCGCCGAGGCCGTGCGGGCCGAGCTCGCGCCCGACACCCGACTGCTTGTAACCGCCGAACGGGGCGAGGGGGTTGAAGCGGCCGCCGTTGATGTCGACCTGGCCGGTGTCCATCCGGCGGGCGAACGCGACGGCCTCCGCCTCGTCACCGGCCCAGACGGCGCCGGCGAGGCCGTAGACGGTGCCGTTGGCGATGCGCAGCGCGTCGTCCTCGTCCTCGTAGCGGACGATCGAGACGACGGGGCCGAAGATCTCCTCCTGGGCGATGGTCATGTCGGGGGTGACGTCGGCGAACACGGTCGGCTCGACGAAGAAGCCCCGCGCGCGCTCGGTGTCCGGGCCGCCCGCGACGAGGCGCGCGCCCTCGGCGACGCCCTTCTCGATGTAGCCGCGCACGCGGGCCTGCTGCTTGGCGTTGACGAGCGGGCCGATACGGTCGCCGTACTTGGCGGCGGCGGCCGCGGCGAGCTCGACGGCCTCCTCGTACCGGTCGGTGTGGACGAGCATGCGGGTCCAGGCGCTGCACGTCTGGCCGGAGTTGCCCATGACGTTGGCGACGCCGACGCCGACGGCCTTGGCGAGGTCGGCGGAGGGCAGGATCACGTTCGCGGACTTGCCGCCGAGTTCGAGGGCGACGCGCTTGACGGCGGCGCCCGCGGTCGCGCCGATCTGCTTGCCGACGGCGGTGGAGCCGGTGAAGGAGACCAGGTCCACGTCCGGGTGCTCGGCGAGCGCCTGGCCCGCGACCGGGCCGAGGCCGGTGACCAGGTTGAACACGCCGGCCGGTACGCCCGCCTCGTGCACCGCCTCCGCGAACAGCTGGGCGGTCAGCGGGGTGTCCTCGGCCGGCTTGAGCACGACGGTGCAACCGGCGGCGAGCGCCGGGGCCACCTTCGCGACGATCTGGTGGAGCGGGTAGTTCCAGGGCGTGATCGCGCCGACGACACCGATCGGCTCGGCGTACACCGTGGAGTTGCCGATCCTCTCCTCGAAGGGGTACGCGGCGGCGAGCTCGGCGTACGAGCCCGCGACCAGGATCGGGACGCCCGCGTGCACCGCCTGCGAGAACGCCAGGGGCGCGCCCAGTTCGGCGGTGACCGTCTCGGCGATCTCGTCCTTGCGGGCCACGAGCACGTCGCGCAGCGCGGCGATGCGGGCCGCCCGTTCGGCGGGCGCGGTCGCGGCCCAGCCCGGGAGCGCGGCGCGGGCCGCGCGGACCGCCGTGTCGACGTCCTGCGCGGTGCCGGCCGGTACGTGGCCGATGACCTGCTCGTCGGCCGGGTTGACGACCGCGATCGTCTCGCCGGTCGCGGCCTCCCGCCACGCGCCGTCGATGTACATCCCCTCGTGGGCCTTCATGGCTCTCCTCCCAGTACCGCGTGTGTCGTGCCAGGTCGTCCGGCACCCAAACTAGCGGTGTTAGTTTTTGGGCGCCAGAGACGCCCGCCCCGCCCACCGGAGACCTCGGTCACGCGGCCGGTAATTCCCCAGTAACGGCCGCTTCCTAGCGTGCGTGCTCCCCCGAACCGTTCCCGGAGGAGCACTCCCGATGCACCTGCCCCGACCGCCCCGGCGCAGATCCGCCGTATGGGCAGCGGCCGCGTTGACCGCGACCGCGCTGATGACCGGCGTCCTGCCGGCCGTCGCCGCCGGCACCCCTTCCGCCGCGGCCGACGCGAAGATCGACTCGGCGCTGAGCAGTGCCGTGGCGAAGGGCGGCGAAGCGAAGTTCTTCGTCGTCCTCGAGGACCGGGCCGATCTCACGGCCGCCAAGAAGCAGTCCACGCACGCGAAGGCCGCCCGGGCCGCGTACAAAGCGCTCAGGACGAACGCCGAGGACAGCCAGAAGTCGCTCGCCTCCTTCCTCGACCAGGAGAAGGTCGGACACAAGGACTACTGGATCGCCAACGCCGTCCAGGTCACGGGCGGCAAGAAGCTCGTCGACGCGCTCGCGCGGCGCTCCGACGTGAAGGAACTCGTCAAGGCGCGCACGTACAAGCTCGACGACATCGAGACGTCCGACGCCAGGATCACCGGCGCGCGCACCGCCGCCGACGGCGGCACGGTCGGCGACGCCTCGCCGACCTGGGGTGTCACCGACATCAAGGCCGATCAGGTCTGGGACCGCTACCAGGACCGCGGCGAGGGCATCGTCGTCGCCAGCGTCGACTCCGGTGTGCAGGCCGACCACCCGGACCTCGTGGACAACTACCGCGGCAACAACGGCGACGGCACGTTCTCGAACGACTACAACTTCTACGACCCGTCGGGCGAGTGCGCCACCAGCACCACTCCCTGCGACAACGCGGGCCACGGCACCCACACCATGGGCACGATGGTCGGCAGGAACGGCATCGGAGTCGCGCCGCACGCCAAGTGGATCGCCGCCAAGGGCTGTGAGTCGGACTCGTGCTCGGACGAGAACCTCCTCGCGGCCGGCCAGTGGATCCTCGCGCCGACCGACCACAACGGGCTGAACCCGCGCCCGGACCTCGCCCCGAACATCGTCAACAACTCGTGGGGCGGCGGCGTCACGACGTTCTACAAGGACGTCGTCGAGGCGTGGAACTCCGCGGGCATCTTCGAGGCGTTCGCCGCCGGCAACGACGGCGACGGCACCACCTGCTCCACCACCCGGGCGCCCGGCGCCCAGGACACGTCGTACGGGGTCGGCGCCTACGACTCGACGGGCAGGATCGCCGATTTCTCGGGCTTCGGTCCCTCCCCGGTGGACGGCTCGGCGAAGCCGAACATCTCGGCACCCGGCGTGAACGTCACCTCGGCGTGGCCGGGTTCCGCGTACAACACCATCAACGGCACGTCGATGGCGACGCCGCACGTCGCCGGCGCGGTGGCCCTGCTGTGGGCGGCCGACCCGTCGTTGATCGGCAAGATCGACGAGACCCGCGCGCTCCTCGACGAGGGCGCCCGTGACGTCGACGACACGCACTGCGGCGGCACCGCCGGCATGAACAACGTGTGGGGCCAGGGCAAGCTCGACATCCTCGCCTCCGTCGACGCCGCCTCGCACAGCGCCGTCGCCGTGTCCGGCAAGGTCACCGACCAGGCCACCGGCAAGGCACTGGGCAACATCACCGTCAGGGCCTCGAGCGCCGCCTCCGGCACCCGCACGGTCACCACCGGCTCCGACGGTTCGTACCGGCTGACGCTGGCCCCCGGCACGTACGACTTCACGCTCTCCGGCTACGGCTTCCGGTCGAGGACCCTCTCCGGCGTGGAGCTGACCACCGGCTCGCCTCTCACCCAGGACGTCGCACTCACGGCCGCCCCGTCGCACGCGGTCACCGGCACCGTCCTCGACACCACCGGCAAGCCCCTCAAGGGCGCCACCGTGGAGGTCAACGGCTCGCCGCTCGCCCCGGTCACCTCCGGCTCCGACGGCACGTTCACGCTGCCGAAGGTCGCCGAGGGCACGTACGCGCTGTACGTGAAGCCCGCTCAGCCGGTGCTGTGCAACGGCGCCTTCACCGACACGCTCACCGTCGACGGCGACGAGACGCGCACCGTCCGGCTCCCGGCCCGCCCCGACGCCGCCGGCCACACCTGCGCCCCGTCCTCCTACGCGTGGATCGCCGGCGCCGACAAGGTCTCCCTGAGCGGCGACGAGGACGCGAAGACCGTCCCGCTGCCCTTCCCGGTCTCCTTCTACGGGGTGAAGTACTCCAGCGCCGCGGTCACCACCGACGGCCTGATCGATTTCCTCGCGCCGCGCATCGGCGACTACGAGAACGAGGCGCTGCCCTCGCAGGCCCAGCCGAACGGCATCGTCGCCCCGCTGTGGGACGACCTGGCCCTCGACAAGAAGTCCAGCGTGCAGACGGCCACCACGGGCACCACCGGCAGCCGCAGGTTCGCCGTGGTCTGGAACAACGTCCTGTTCGCGGGCTCCACCGACCGCGCCACCTTCGAGGCCGTCTTCGACGAGGCCACCGGCGCGATCACCTTCCAGTACAAGTCCGTCCCGGGCGCCGGTTCCTCGGCCACCGTCGGCATCGAGAACCAGGCCGGAACCGACGCCCTCCAGTACTCCTCCGACCAGGCCGTACTGACCGCAGGTTCGGCGATCCGCTTCGCGCAGGGAGCCACGTCATGAAGACCCCCGGCATGAGAACCCACTCCTCGCGGCGGGCCCTGACGCTCGCCTCCGCCCTCGTCGCGGCGGGCCTGACCCTGACGGCGGCGCCGCACGCGCTGGCCGACGGCGCCTCGACCGAGGCGACGACACTCAGCACCGCCGAGGCCAAGACCCTCGCCGACCACGTCAACGTCGACGTGTACGGGGACGACAACGCGTACGCGGCCAAGGACGACGACGCCTCTGCGGACAACTCCACGCAGGCCACCACGGACGCGTCCACCCCGGTCACCTTCACCAACAAGTCGACGCTGGAAGGCGTGCGCGGCACCGCCGCCACCGTCCCGGCCGGATCCGACGGCAGTTACTTCACCGTGCACAGCCTGGGCAACGTCCAGTTGCACAAGGCCGACGGCTCCACCGCCTGGGCGCGCACCAACGCCTCGTACTACACGGACTGGCAGGTCAAGCCGCTGCAGGTCTGGCGGGCCGAGCCGTATCCGGCGCGCATCGTGATGGGCTACAACGCGATCACCCCGTCCTCGCCGTACTCGGACCAGGGGTTCGACACCGCCGATCTGACCGGTGACGGTACGAAGGACCTCGTGTTCTCCGCGGCGGTCGGCATGACGCCGATGCCCCGCGCGTTCACCTCGCCCGGCTCCTCGCTGTCCCAGGGCACGTTCGTCTCGGTGCTCGACGGCAAGACCGGCAACATGCTGTGGTCGAAGCTGTACGCGTACGCCACCAACGTCAAGGTCGTCGACGGCACGCTGCTGATCGCGAACACACCGCGCCTGAACTCGGCCGCGCCCGCGACGGAGACGGCCACCCTCACCGGCATCCGCTTCTCCTCCGCCGACGGCAGGCTCACCCCGTCGTCGACGTGGACGTACGACACGAAGTCGGCGGCCGGCGCCAACTGGGGCGCCCTGGAGGCCGTCGGCGACGGCAAGGTCGCGGCGGTCTGGGACCTGCGCAAGACCGACGCGAACGCCGCGCGCGGCCGCACCCTCGTCCTCGACACGGCCGACGGCTCGGTGACGTGGCAGACGGACAGCGCCCTGTACGGACGTCAGCTGCGGCTGGACGCCTCGCGGAACCGGGTCGTCGCGCTGGAGCAGGCGGACACCTCCGACGCGGTGCGGTACGAGGTCGCCGCGTACGACCTGACCGACGGGGAGCGGACCACGCTCGACTCCCGCGTCAACGTCCTGCCGACCGCCCTGACGGTCGGTGACGCGGCGGCGGGCGGCGGCGACGAGATCGCGGTCGGCGAGTCGTCGTACAACGCGTCGTACTTCGTGAACTCCAGCACGATCCGGGTCCTGGACGGCTCGGACGGCTCGACGGTCAAGTGGGCGTACACGACCAAGCGTTCCGCCGACAACGGTCACAACGGTGCGAGCACCTGGTCCCTGGCCACCAAGGGCGGCGCGCTCTACGCCACCGCCAACGACGACCGGGCCCAGGACACCGCGCTCAACCCGGGTGGCCTGCGCTACGGCTCGCTGACCGCGTTCACCGGCGGCGGCAAGGTCAAGTGGCGCCAGAACGGCTACGGCTCCTCGCCGTTCTACCAGCAGCTGTACTCGGCGGGCGGCGGCGACTACGTGCGCACCGTCGACCAGGAACAGAACGTCCGCGAGTACAGCCTCGGCAACGGCAGCCAGAAGAACCTGACGCCGCTGCAGGGCGACCTGTACACGGGCAAGGCGGCCGACTTCGACGGCGACGGCAAGAAGGACGTCGTCGTCGGTGGCTCCTCGCACGGCGTGTGGGCGTACTCGGGTACGTCGCTGGTCGACGGCTCCCCGAAGGTGCTGTGGAAGGCCACCGTTCCCGGCGAGGTGCACAACATCGCGACCGGTGACGTGAACGGTGACGGCACGCCCGACGTCGCCGTGGCCGCCGACAACGCCGCCGCGGTGCTCGACGGGAGGACCGGCAAGGTCCTGTCGACGATCGACGGCAAGGGCGCGTACGTCCGCTCGGTCACCGTCGCCGACGTGGACGACGACGGCAAGGCCGAGGTCCTCGTCCCGACCGACGCGCTGCGCGTGTACGACGCGAGCGGCACGCAGCTGTGGTCCTACTCCGCGCCGTCGGGCGCCGGTGACGTGGTCTTCTCCGACACGGTCGTCTCGGGCGGGCAGGTGTACACGCAGTACTCCAGCCCGAACGCCGTCCAGGTCTCCGACGCCGTCGTCAACGGTGTCGCCCTCGACAGCAAGGGCACCGTACGGTGGACCGCCGATCCGAAGGCCCCGAGCCAGGCCGTCGACGGCAAGCTGCACGGAGCGGTCCTGGACCACGGGGTCTTCGCCTCGCCGCAGATCCCGTACGCGGACGGGCACGCGGTCGTCTACACCTGGATCGTCAAGGCCGACCCGACCACCGCGGGCGACCTCGCCACCGCCTCCCCGCGCATCGTCACCGAGATCCGCGACGGCCGCACCGGCGAGGTGCTCCACCAGGACCTCACCAGCGGCCCGTGGTCGCACGGAAACTACTTCGTCGACGACCGGAACAAGGTGCTCTACCACATGGGCTTCGGCGTGATCACCGGTTACACCGGCGCCGGCGAGGAAGACACTTACGCCTCGGTGCTGGCACCGCTGCGCACGGCCGGGTTCATCGACGGCCCCGGCGGCCGGCGCCTGTTCGCCGGCGGCGTCGAGGGCGGCCTCGCCGCTTACGACCCGTCGCAGCTGACCAACGGCGGCGTGTTCCAGTCCGCCCGGGGCAGCGCCTCTCTGATGGGCGGCCGCAACTACCTCGCCGCCGACCTCGACGGCGACGGCGCCGACGAGATGATCTCGCTCAACTTCGACCACTTCGGCACCAACCGGATGGCGGAGCAGCTGGGCGGCGGTGTGCTCTCCCTGGACAACGGCATCCACCAGATGTCGACGTTCAAGCTCTCCTGACCTCTCGGCAGGTCTCACGGAACCCCCTGGGCGGACTCGCCCAGGGGGTTCTCAGCCTGCTCGGTTACAGTGGCGCCCTCATGAACCAGCAGGAGACCGGCCGCACGGAATCAGCCACTCCGCTGCTCCGTCTGCACCTTTTCGGCTGTTTCGCGGCCACGCGTGACAACGGCCCCGCACCCGCCGAGCGCTGGACCCGGCCGAGCGCCCGGACCCTGGTGAAGCTGCTCGCCGTCACCCCCGGCCACCGGCTCCACCGCGAACAGGCCATGGACCTCTGCTGGCCGGAGGCCGACCGGCAGTCCGCGACCGGCTCGCTGCGCGTCGCCCTGCACGCCGCACGCCACGCCCTGGAGCCCGAACTCGCTCCGCGCGCCTCCTCCTCGTACCTGATATCCGACGGCGCGCTGCTGCGCCTGGATCCGGCCACGGTCCGGATCGACGCCGACGAGGCCGAGACGGCGGCGCGGGGCGCGCTCGCCTCCCGGGACCCGGAGCGGCTGGCGGCCGCCCTGGAGCTGTTCACCGGCGAGCTGCTGCCCGAAGACCGCTACGCGCACTGGGCCCAGGCCCGCCGGGAACAGCTGACCACCCTGCGTGAGGAGGTGCTGCTCGCGCTCGCCGCCGCCCACCTGGCCCAGGGATCCCACGCCGCGGCCGTCGGCGCGGCCGAGCAGGTGCTCGCCCTCAGCCCCGCCGAGGAGTCCGCCCACCGCCTGCTGATGGAGGCGTACCTCGGCCAGGACCTGCGGCGGCTCGCGGTCCGCCAGTACCACCTGTGCCGGGAGGCGCTCGACGCCGAACTCGGCGTGCGGCCCGGCCCCGAGACGGACCGTCTGCACCGGCTCGCGCTCGCCGGCTCCCCCGCCCCCGCCCTCACCGCGCCCTCGCTGCCCGGCCCCCTGCGCTCGCCCGGACAGGCTCCCCTGCACGGGCGTGACAACGTTCTCCAGCGGCTGCTCGCCACGGGCGGGCCGCCGGTCACCCTGCTCACCGGCGAGGCCGGCGTCGGCAAGACCGCGCTGGCCGCGGAGACCGCCCGGCGGGCCGCCGCGGCCGGGGCCGCCGTGCTGTGGGGCGGCGGGCACGACGCCGAGGGGCACACCCCGTACGGGGCGTTCGCGGAGGCGCTGGACGGCTGGCTCGCCGAATGGGACGCCGGGGAGCGGGCCCGCGTGGGCGGCGAGTATCCCGAACTGGCCGCGTTCCTGCCGTCGTTGGGGCGCGTACGGGCCGAGGGGGAACGCTCGCCGGAGGAGGAGCGGGACCGGCTGTTCCGCGCGGCGTCCGGACTGCTCGGCGAACTCGCCTCGGCACGCCCCGTGCTCGTCGTCCTCGACGACCTGCACGCCGCCGACGAGGGCTCCTTCCAGCTGCTGAGCCATCTGGCCCGCCGCGCCGCCGGCCACGGGACGCCCCTGCGGTTCCTCGTCACGTACCGGGACGAGGAAGTGCCCGACGGCGATCCGCGGCGCTCCGCGCTCGTCGCGCTGCGCCGCGCACGCCTGTCCGTGCGCGAGGAGGTGGCCCGGCTCGACCGGGACGCCTGCCGGGCCGTGGCGCGCGACGGCGGCGCCCCGGACCGGCGGCTCGACCGGGTCTGGGAGCTCTCCCTCGGCAACCCGCTGTTCGCGCTCGAACTCGCCCGGAGCCCGGTCGGCGACGAAGCACCCGACGGAGTACGGCAGTTGGTGGCCGACCGGCTCGGACGGATCGGCCGGGACACCCGCCGGGTGGTGGAGGCGCTCGCCGTCGCGGGCGGCGAGGTCGCCCTCGGCGAACTGCTCGACGTCGCCGAGCACGGGCTGCGGCCGCCTGTGGACGCGGTCGCCGCCCTGGAGGACGCCATCGGGGCGGCGCTCGTCGAGGAGCGGCAGGTCGTGGTCGCCGGGCGGGCCGAGGCGGGACTCGCCTTCCGGCACCCGCTGGTCCGGCTCACCTGCTACGACCAGCTGGCCGTCGTACGGCGCCGGCAGCTGCACGCCGCGTTCGCGCGGACCGTGCTGCGCCGCCGCCCGGACGCCGTCGACACCCTCGCCTCGCACTTCGCCCGGGCCGACGACCCGCGCGCGGCCGAGTACCTGCACCGGGCCGCCGAACGGGCCGCCGCCGTCTACGCCAACGACACCGCCGACCGCTACTACCGCGACCTCGTCGCCCGGCTCGACGTGGACGCCGCCCGGGCCCGCCTCGCGCACGCCCAGGTGCTGCGCCGCATGGGCCACTTCAGGCAGGCGGCCGACGTCCTGCGGCTCGCGCTCGCCGAGTTCGCGCGGCGCGGCGACCACGACGACACGGTGCTCGCGGCGGCCCGCCTCGCCGAGACCCTCGTCAAGGCCGAGAGCCCGGCGGCGGCTCTCACCCTGCTGGGCCGGCACGTCCCGGCCGAACGGACCGGTGCCGAACCGACGGCCACCCACTTCCTCGCCCGCTCCGTCGCCCTCGGCGTGCAGGGCGCCTACGAGGACGGATACGCGGCCGCCCGGCAGGCGCTCGCCGCCGCGCTGCGCGTGCCCGGGATCACCGGCCAGGGGCTGATCGCCCGCTGCCACGCCGGGCAGGCCACCAATCTGGCGCTCGCCGGACGGTTCCGCGAGGCCCGGGAGGCCGCCGGTCAGGCGCTCGCCCCCGCCGAGGCGTACGGGGACTCGGCGCTGCTCGGCTCGGTGCTCTCCGTGCTGCGGGAGAACGCGCGCCGCGAGGGGCGGCTGCGGGAGGCCGTCGCCACGGGGCGGCGCGCACTCGGCCTAGCGGAGGAGTCGGGCGACCCGACCGCCGCCGCGTTCGAACGGGCCAACCTGGCCGAACTGCGGTTGCTGTTGTGCGAGTTCGACGCGGCGCGGGAGCTGGCCGAGGCAGCGGTCGCCGGGGGCGCGGAGGGTGACGCGTGGTCGTCGCCGTACGCGCTGGCCGCGCTGGCGAGGGTCCGGATGCGCGACGGGGCGCCCGGCCGGGCCGGAGCTCTGCTGGAGCGGGCGGAACGGTCGGCCGGCGCGGACCGGCAGGCCCTCTTCGAGGTGCGCACCGCCCGCGCCGAGCTCGCCCTCCTCCAGGGGCGGCCGGAGCAGGCGGCGGCGCTGCTCCCCGCGGGCGAGGCACCCGTCCTCGCCGCCTGGGCCGAACTCCTCGCCGGGCGGCGGGAGTCGGCCCTGCGGATCGCCGCGGCGGAGGCCGAGCGGGCGGTCGGGGCCGGGGAGCGGCTCGCGGAGGTGGAGGCGCGGGTCGTCGTGGGGGCGGCTGGACCGGATGACGGGGTGCTGGAGGAGGCGGAGGCGCTGGCCTCCGCGCTGCCGTACCCGGCCGGGCTGGAGCGGGTGCGGAGGGCACGGGAGCGCTTCGGGACGACGCGTTAACTAAAGGCTCGCGACTCCCCCGTACCCCCCGTTCCTCCCTGTTCCTCCCCGTTCTCCCCTCCCGGCACGGGGAGGGGGACGGGTCAGAGCTGCCGCTCGACGCCGGTGAGATGGGCGAAGACCACGATGTTG
This sequence comes from Streptomyces sp. NPDC059524, assembly GCF_042749255.1. NCBI lineage: Bacteria > Bacillati > Actinomycetota > Actinomycetes > Kitasatosporales > Streptomycetaceae > Streptomyces > Streptomyces sp. NPDC059524. The sequence goes on from NZ_JBHYTK010000082.1 coordinate 33,741, forward strand.
GACGCGTATCCGGTCTTCCGGTCGAAGGCTCCACCGCAGGTGATCAGGCGCAGTTCGGGGCGCCGGGCGGCGCTGTACACCTCCTGGTCCGGGAAGGCCGCCTTGGCGTACGTACGGACCCGGTCGACCGTGAAGACGGCGACGCGGCCGTCGGCGCGGGCGATCCGGACGGTGTTGCCGGTGTCGAGCGAGTCGAGGTCGAGGAAGATCGCCGGGCCGGTGCGGGTGTCGCGGTGACCGACGACGACGGCGGTGCCGCGCTCGCCCGGGGTGACGCCGCCCGTGTACCAGCCGACGAGCCGGGGGTTGTCGACGGGCGGGGCGGCGAGGCTCCCGCCCGGCTTCAGACCGAGGCCGATGACGGGCGCCTCGATGGTGATCGCGGGGACGGCGAGGACGGTGGGGCGGGACCGGGCCAGGGGTGCGGGGGGACGCGCGGGCTTCCCCGGCGTCCTGGCCGCCTTCTTGGGCCCGGCCGCGCCGGACGTGCCCCGCGTCCCGTGAGCGTGGTTCGCCCCGTGGGCGCCGTTCGCCCCGTCGGTGCCGGGCGCGGCCTGCGCCGACGAGGCCCCGTGGCCGGCGAGGGCCGGGGCCGCCGGTTCCTCGCCGCTGGACCACCAGACGGCACCGCCGACCAGAGCCAGCGTGACGGCCACCGTGCGGGCGAGCCTCAGGAGCCGGCGCTGCCGCCGGGTGGTGCGCCCGCGCCCGCCCGGCCCCCCCCGGCGGGGCGGGGGGGCGGGCCCCCCGGGCGCCCCCCCCCCGGGGGGCCCCCAACGACCCCCGCCCCCCGCGGGGCGGGGGGCCGCGCGCCGCGGGGCCCCCACACCCGC
>NZ_JBHYTK010000083.1:0-33811 GCF_042749255.1 Streptomyces sp. NPDC059524
CTCCGCGATCCGGCCTGGCGGCCCGCGCTCCGCGCTGGCCTTCGGCTGGCTGTAGGGCAGGGTAGTCGGGTTCTTGACGGAGCGTCAGTGTGGGAAGTTGGGCTGGGGGTGCCGTCCCTGCTGAGGGCAGGGATGCAGTTCCGAGCTCACCGAGGCACCCATCGTCGGACTGAAGCTTCAACCCTACCGATCCAGTCACTTCGCCTCGCCCTGCGCAGGTGAGCGTGTCAAACTTTCTAGCAAGGTAGCTTAGGATCTTACAGCAGACTACCTGTCCCATTAAGAGTGAAGTCAGATGGGCGCTCAGGCTACGCCTTCAATGCTTGGGACAGGTTTCTTCGATTCCGGTACGAATCGGCTAGCGGGCCTCAACAAATTTATCAGAGTACCCGTCAGAGGAGGGAAATTGCCGACAGGGTTTCAGGTACTGAGGCCTCATCAGGTCGAGGCGGTCGACGGGATCCTGAGGGCCCTTCAGACACCCGCGGACGGGCGCCTGCCGGCCGAGGGGATGCGGTGCCAGTGCATCGCCGCGACAGGCTCAGGCAAGACCCTCATCGCCGCCGCCACCGCGCACAAGCTCGGCGCGCGCCGGGTGCTGGTGCTGGTGCCGACGTTGAGCCTGCTCGTGCAGACCGCGGCCGCCTGGCGGCGCGACGGGGGCCGCACGGGCGCGATGATCGGGGCGTGCTCGCTGCCCGCCTCGGACTCCGAAGGGGTTCCCTGCACCACTGATGTGAGTGAACTCCTCACGTGGGTGCGGGGCTTGGACACGGTGACGGTGTTCGGCACGTACGCGTCGGTCGGTGTCCTTGAGCGGGCACACACAGCCGGCCTCGCCGCATGGGACCTGGTGGTGGTCGACGAAGCGCACCGCACGAGTGGGGACGGGTTGAAACCGTGGGCGGCTGTGCACGACCAGCAGAAGGTGCCGGCAGGGCGGCGGTTGTACATGACGGCCACCCCTCGGGTGTGGGAAGCCGGCCAGGGGCGGTCTGTGCCACGGATGGTGGCGAGCATGAGTGAGGACTCCCCCGTCTTCGGCCCGGTCGCCTACAAGCTCACCCTGTCCGAGGCGATCGGCCGGGGACTGGTCGCGCCGTATCAGGTCGTGTGCGTTGACATCCGCGACCCCGAGTACGGGAGACGGGCGCAGTTGGGGTCGGGGACGGAGCGGGTGCGCGGGGCACGGCTGGCTGCTTTGCAGGCCGGCGTGCTCACGGCGGCCGCGCAGGAGAACGTGCGCAAGCTGCTCTCTTTCCACTCGCGCGTGGCTGAGGCCGAGGCCATGGCCGAGGGCGTCGTGGGCGCTGCAGGGCGGTTGTGGGAGGCGGATCCAGGGATGTACCCGGATCCGAAGCGGGTGTGGGCGAGCTGGCTGTACGGCGACCACTCGGCTGTCCACCGGCGGGCGGTGCTGGAGGAGTTCGACTCTGACGTCATCGAGCACCAGACCCACACCGGCAGTGAGGGCGGCGGGGGCGGCGCCAGGGTTGAGTTGCTGCCCGCGGCGCTTCGTGTCCTGGCGTCGGTGAAGGTGCTGGGAGAGGGTGTCGACACTGTTGCGGACTCCATTGCGTTCGGTGATGTGCGCGGCTCGATGGTCGACATCGTGCAAATGGTCGGTCGGGCACTTCGTATGAAGCCGGGGCAGGGGAAAATCGCTTCTCTGATCGTTCCGGTATTTCTCGCCGAGGACGAGAATCCCGACGACATGCTCACCTCACCGGCCTACGGAGCCCTCGCCAAGGTCCTGGAAGCGCTCCGCGCGCACGACGCGGACACCATCGAGGCACTCGCCGACTCCCGCCCACGCAGCGGGAGTTGGGCAGACGAGGACGCTGAGCCGGACGAGGCTGGACACAGCACGCGCGAATTCGAGGGTGGCATCGAGGATCTGGATGGCGATGAGCCGACGGATCCGGTGAGCGCGGGAGCGCGGGAACTGCTCAAATTCTCCAGCCCGCGCGATCCCGCACTGCTGGCTCGGTTCGTCAGGCTGCGGGTGCTGGAGCCCGAAGGCGAATACTGGCGGCGCGGGCTCGAGGCCGCTACCCGGTACGTGACGGAGACGGGCGCGCAGCAGCTGCGGGTGGCGTACGACTTTGTCACGCCCGAGGACTGGTCACCGGGCGGGTTCCCGCTCGGGACGTGGCTGGCCACGCAACGCAAGGTGAACCGGGCCGGGCGTCTGGGCAGGGAACGGGCCAGCGAGCTCGACCAGTTGGGCATGGTCTGGTCCCACCAAGACCTCGCCTTCGAAGAAGGCCTCACGGCCGCACGGGAATGGGCCCGGGTGCACGGGCACTTCCTGCCGCCGGTGGGGGCGGTGTGGAACGGCTACCCCGTCGGGAACTGGGCCAAAGCGCAGCGTGCTGCAGCGAAACTGGCTGACGAGCTCGAGGCGCGGCGCGCGGCTGGAGAGCCGGTCGGCTCCGAGGCCGGTGCTCTGCCCGAATCACGGCGGGAGGCGCTGGAGGAGATCGATGCTGAGTGGTGCCCGGCCTGGGATATCGCGTGGCAGCGGGCCTTCCGGCTCGTGCGGATCCACGTCCAGCAGGGCGGTGCGGTGCCGACCGGGCCCGGCCAGGTCGTCGTCCAGGGCGAGGATCTCGGCCGGTGGGTACGAGCGCAGCGGCACGGCTGGGACCAGCTGCCGACCGCGCAGGCATGGCTGCTGGAAAACGTTCTCGGTCTGGAGCCTGTGGGTGAAGACGAGCGGCCGGTACGGCGGACACAGGACCACAAGTGGATGCTCAACCTCACCGCCGCCCGCCAGTTCCATAGACGCGAAGGACACCTGAACGTGCCCAGGAAGCACATCGAGGCAGTCCCCGTTTCCGATGCCGGGCCCGCCGCCACGGGCAGGGTGATCACTGCGGAGGGCACCGTCCTCGTCTACCTGGGCATGTGGACTGCGAACGTACGCCGGAGAGCGGACAGACTCACCACCGAACGGCGAGACGAACTGGATGCCCTCGGCATGCGGTGGTAGCAGGACCCGTGGTGCTGGGTGTGTTCCTGAGGGCTTCAACAGGGTGACGTTGAAGTGCGTGTCACTCCCCGGGTCACCGGGTCGCGTAGGCGGCGCGGAACTCCTGCGTGGTCAGGAAGACCGAGCCGGGAACAGCGCGGTGCCGGCCGTCCTGCATGTTCTTGCCCACGATCTCGGCGGAGGCCCTGCCTCGCTCGAGCCGACGTTGTTCGACTGCAGTGGCAAAGGGCTCGGGGATCTCTCGCTGGTCCAGTACGCCTGCCACGGCCACGCTCTCGTACACGGCGCCGTAGGTCTTCAGCGGAGACCAGCCCAGGGAGCGGGCGGCTTTACGCATCGCGGAACGGATGAGACTGATACCGCCCAGCTCTACTGCTTCGTGCGCAGTCAGGTGCAGTTCGTAGGAGCCGCCGTAGCCGCCCGCGTCATCGGCGAGGGTGCGGCGCAGCAATGGCGTGAGGACGGTGACGAGTTCCGTGTGACGGGGGTCCGTGGCGAAGGACGGCATGGTGCGAGCGTAGTCAGGCGCTGCGCCGCCGCGCTGGCGCACGGTGAATCCGGCATGCGCGAGCATCCGGCTGGGTAGCAGGTGCCGATTATGCGCGTCATCGGGATGTACAAATTCGTCAGCAGGGTGCAGGTGCGGTGCGAGAACTGGCTGTATGTCCGACGAGAGAACCCAGGCGGGACCGGCGCGGGCGGGGCAGCCGGCTGACGTGAGCCGCGCGGCCGCTGTCCAGCGTCTGCTCGGCCTGGAAAGGCGGGGCGAGCTGGCGTCCCGGCATGTCCGGCTGGTGGCCGAGGCGTTGGGCAGGTCCGAGCGGACGGTGTGGCGGTGGCTCGCCGCTGCACGGGCGGAGGGCCGGCTCGGGAGAGTCCCGTCTGAACGGTTCACTGTGACGGCCGAGGTGCGGCAGCTACTGGCCTTGTGGGGTGGGAACGCCTCTCGGGTCCATGTCGAGCTTCTCGAACGCGCCCACCTGGACCCCCAGCGGTCGCCGGTCCCCTCGCTGGCGACGCTGCACCGGGCCATCCGCCGAGATCTGAGTGCGGGCGAGCGTGCCGGTCTGCGACAGGGTGAGAAGGCGCGGCGTGCGCACGATGTGTTCGCCAGGCGTCCGCCCACGCACCGCAACGCGGTCTGGGAGGGCGACCACAAGCGGGTTCCGGTGCAGGTCGATGTCGAGGGCGAGCTGGTGTGCCCGTGGGTGACCTGGTTCATCGACTGCGCGACCAAGGTGATCGTGGGGGTGGCGGTCACTGCGCATGCGCCCAGCCGGGATGCGGTGCTGGCCGCGCTGCGGTGCGCGATCGACAGACGGGAGCCGTACGGGCCCGCGGGTGGCGTTCCTGCCGCGATCCGGGTGGACCGCGGCAAGGAGTTCCTGTGCCGCGCGGTCACGAGCGCGATGGGCGCGTTCGCCGTCGCTGTCATCGACCTGCCCGCCTACACCCCTCATCTGAAGGGAACCGTCGAGGCGCTCAACGATGCCGTGGAGGAGATGCATTTCGCGGTGCTGCCCCGCTACACCCACCGGGCCCGTCTCACTGGTGGGCGGACAGCGGATCCTGACGCGCCCGCGCTCACCTACGCTTCCTTCGTGTCCGGGCTGCTGGACTGGGTGCGGTGGTGGAACACCCGGCACCGTCCCGGCGTGCTGGCGGGCAAGACACCGCTTGAGGCATGGGTGGCCGACCCCACCCCGCTGGCGGACGTGCCCCTCGAGCAGCTCGCCCGTTTCACCCTCGAGGACGACGGACGGACGCGCACCCTCACCGGTCACGGCGTGCACTTCCGGCGGCGCGACTACATCGCCGACTGGATGGTGGGCCGTACCGGAACCCGCGTCGTCGTACGCCACCTGCCCCACCACGACGACCTGATCGAAGTCTTCGACACCGCCGGGCGCCACCTGGGCAGCGCCTACCTGGCCGATGCCGCGAGCCTGGAACAGATCCGAGCACTCAAAGGCGCCCGCACCGCGGCCGCCCCTAACTGCGCGCTGACCTGAAAGCCGCGGAAAGGCTGCGCCGGGACCGCTTCAAGGCACAGACCACGCCCGGGGATGCGGTGTCGCTTCGCACGCCGGGACGCGACGAGGCAGCCGGTGAACTGGCCAGGACCGCGCGCAGCAGGCGTGCGGCCCGGGCCCGTCCCGATCTCGTTCCGCACAGCCCCGCCCCCGACGGCTGGGCCCGCCCCGGCACCTCGCCGCGCCCACAACGACAGGAAGACCGCCTCGGTGATGAAGAGTGAACCGGTGTACGGGCAGCTGCCCACGATGTGCGAGGACCACTTCCTGGTCCCTGAAGCGCGGCTGGTCTCCACTGACGCGCTGCTGACCAGCAAGGACAACATCGAGATGGTGATCAAGGCCAGGGCGATGACGTGCGCGTACGGGCCGTCCGGCTACGGCAAGACCACTGCGGTGAACTCCGCCCTGCGTGAGGTGGCCCCGAAGATCACTTACCGGCTCGAGCTCCGCAGCGGTCCGACTCCGCGCGACATCCGCCACGGCCTGTTCAAGGCGCTGCGTCTGCCCGGCGAACCACCGAGGCGGCCGATCGAGTTCGACACCCTGCTCAAGGAGGTCCTCGCCGAACAGTTCCGGGTCCTGGTCTGTGACGAGGCTCAGTGGATGAGCCGGACCGGATTCGAGTACTGGCGCCACCTGTGGGACGACCGCCACACCGACATCGCCATCATTTTCGCCGGCGGCGACAACTGCTACAAAGTGCTGCGCCGCGAGCCCATGCTCGCCTCCAGGATCTACATCTGGCAGGAGTTCAAGCGGATCCCGAGGACCGACATCCGGCCCGTCGTTCAGGCCTTCCACCCCATCTGGGCCGCCTGTGACCCGGAACTGATCGACACCATCGACGCCGAGGCAGCCCGCGGCAGCTTCCGGAACTGGGCCACGATCACCGCCCTGCTCACCGAAGGCATGGCCAGGACCGGAACGGACCAGGTGACCGAAGAACTCGTCGGCTGGGCCTACAGCAAGATCCATGGAATGTGAGTGCTCCAGGCCGCGGCCACGGCAGATCAAGAACGGGCTCACGCGTTGAGCAGCGTGCGCACGATGGTGCGCGTCGTCATCGACACCGACGACGACCCTCTGTGGTCGCAGGCCGCCCTCGCCGCACACCACCGGGCCGCCGGCCGTATCACCCTCCACCCCACGCCCGGCGCATCCACACCGCCCGCCCTGGCCCAAGACCTGCTCCACGCCCTGGACAAACGGCTACCGCCTTACGCCCCGGGCACACCCCGCCACCAGGCCACCTGGGCAGACCAGGTAACCCCGGCATGGACAGCGGCTGCCTGCTGGATCGGCGCGCACCGCATCGGGCACCTCATCGTGCTCCGCACCCTCATCCTCAGCCCCACCCGCTGGAAACAACTCGCCTTCCTGCACCGGCAGACCCAGATCCACCTCACCCTGCTCTGGCACCAGGCGAACAACCCGACGCTTCACCAGCGGGCCGCACTCCTGGGCCCCGGCTACGGCGTCATCGCCGCCCGCGCGGAAGAAGCCCGCAGGGTACTCGGCAGGAAGGGCCGCGCCCGCCCGGACACAGCCCCTTGCACCGTGCCCAGCGCCATGACCTGCAGCAGGGAACAGCAGGCCATCGAGGAGATACAACGCATCGGGCACCCGCTCCACGCAGGCCTGATCGCCACTCAGACCATCACCGGTACCACCACGCCTGCCCGACTCGCCGCTGTCCGACTGAAAGACCTCGCACCCGACGTCACCGCTATCGCACTCCCCCACCCGCCCTACCACCCCACCAGCCATCGCACCTGGCATCCCGTCCCCGCCTGGGCCAGGCCCGCGATCACCGCCGCGAGAGCCTGGCACTACCTGACCGGCCACGCCCATCCCAGCCGATGCCTGTTCCAACACCTCAACTTCCACCACCACAACCAACTCACCATGACCGCACCACGGGGTATCACTCCCGCCATCGACACCCTCACCGGCAACCCCGCCTGGCCCACCCCCACCCCCACCTCCGTGACCAGCATGAACACCGGAACGTGAAAGCGATCTGCACCCAACCGGCCAGCCACACCTGCAACGAACGACACCACAACTCGTCAACCCATGTCAGCGGACAACCACACACCCACCAGCCCACCCACACTGACAACCACACGACAACCCACCACCGACAAAACCCCAACCATCACCAATAAACGCAATTCAATTACCCGCGCAACCCACCCCACCCCAGAACTTCACCCCTCCCCAGCACCACGGCCAGGACCACCGACGCCCGAGGCCGGCCACCCCAAATCCCTAACCCTGAACCCCCACAACCCGCCAGACAGGCCGTCAGAGACGCTGTCGGGGCCGAGCGCAGCTCGGCCCCGTCCTGTCGCCTCATTCATCGTTCCATATGGGCGACCCACGTAACAGCCTGCACCTAAAGCACGGTCAGTATCTTTCCAAAATCGGCACCCGGGAAATATGACAGTCCACCCCGGCTGCTCAGATTCTCCTCTGTCCCGGCATCACGGAAGGACTCCTCGGGGATGACTCGACAGTCTGAGTCCTGGTTGATCGTGTTCTTCTTCCGCCCAGGCGAACCGCTCGTAGTTGAGAATCGGGAGTAATACCGACACCGCTCAGCAGGCGGTCATCTGCCTCTGTGTCGTTACGTGCAGCCCAGAGCGATCCTAGATCCCTCAAGTTCTTTTTTGATTCTTCGTTCATGAGGACCCAATCCCGCCCATATCGAAACGGTGGAATGTAATCGCGGAGGTATCCCCAGAGCGAGTCGAGGAAGTTACTCACCGTCTGGGTGCTGAAGGCCGGGCATTGGAACAGGTCATCGGGGATTCCGGTGATTGTGCTGACGTCGACAGTCAGAGTGCGTTCAGCCAGAACTCGTTTGGCGTTGTCCAGCGTCTCCTCCAATACATCGGCGGACTCCGACGTGCTCTCTAGCGCGGGCGGCAGGACGGTGTGCAGCATGTCGGTGACGACCGCCTGGATCATGTCGGGATCCGGAGCCGATCGTCGGCGCATCCCGTCCACGTAGGCGCCGATAGGGACGTGTTCAGGAAAGTCTCCCGGCGCATATAGCACTTCGGGTCGCACCCATAGGATCACGAAGAACGCGGTGGACACCAAGACGGGAAAGGCAACGGCGAAGACCGCGAGCAGACCCTGTACCCAGCCATTTGATTGGGCGGCCGCAATCCCTACCGTCGTCTCGGAGAGTCCCAGGAACAGCGCGATGATCCAAAGAGGGTTGAGGACCTGCGGCGGCTGGCCCGGCGGTGGCGTTTCGCTTCCCATCTGGCCAGCGTGGCACGAGGGTGGCGCTGTTGTGAGGGAAACGGTTGTACTGTGCCTCTTTCATCCTGCATAGCCGCAGATCAGGAGGGTGTGGACGGCTTGGACGATGGTGCCGATGCGGCGGGTGGAGGATCTGGCTCGTTGGAGGATGCGCCAGGTTTTCAGTTGGGCGAAGTCGCCTTCGCCGGGAGCTCTGAGTCGTGCGTGGTCTCGGTTGAACTGCTGGTAGTGGGCGGGCTGTTCACGGATTCCTCGTAGGAGTGCGGACGGTGCAGCCCGGCGCCTCGTTAGGCGCGGTCGGCCAGGACGAGGATCTGGCGGGTGAATCAGGCCTGGATGATGCCGTGGGCGGGGGCTGCGGTCCTGCCAGCTGCCTCTGAACGGGTCAGCGGCGGGGGGGAGTTTGCATGCGTTGTTGTGCGGCTTTGCGGGCTTCATGTCGTGCGGTGTGGTGGTGTTCAAGCAGGAGTTCTGTGCGACGGGGGATGCTGAGGGTGTGTTTTCCGGGGAAGGCCTTGTAGGTACTGGCCCCGCCTCCGCATCGGCCGTGGGTAGTGTCCGCGTCGGTCTTGTAGAGGAGGACGTCGACGAGTACATCGTCACCCTGAACACCGACACCCTCAGCACCGCTGCCCAACGCGGGTTTGACCCCAAACCACATGTCCGCAGCCCCCGCCTCACCGACGGCGAAGAGGGCGGCCTCTTCGGCTTCCGGTTCAAAGCCGCGGGCAAGGCGTAGCGGGGCCCTTCCAAACCCGACTCCCGCACGGCCGGCTGGCTCTGTTCACGTCGTGATCAGAGCCAGCTAGTCCGGCGCGTTGTCCGCGTACTACTCCCGATCTCGTGGTCAACCGACTGACATGCGTGTCGTCGACTACTCAACGACGGTGAGGGGTGAGACCGCGGCGATGCGCCCCACACGGGTACCTCGACCACGGCGCCTGCCAGCCCATACACCATCGCGTCCTGTAGGAGCATTGTCGACGCGGCGTCGACGCCGCGCCTACCGGCGAGCGTGGACTGGTTCTCGGCCTCGCGGCTTCGTGGAGCCGGTTCTGCCCCCCCGAGGGCGCAGAACAACCTCGGCGGTCGGCTCCGAGAGACGCGAAGGCCCCGCCATCGACGGGGCCTTCGGGATAGGCGCAGGCGCCTGAAGCGAACATGCTCTCCTGTTGGAGACTGCGGCGAAGAAGCTCAATGCGCGAAGTCGGTCAGGTTGGTGAGGTTTGTGTACGCGATCTCGGCTCGGCGTGGCTCGGGGGCGTCCGGTGCGCAGGCAAGGAACTCGGCGGTCGGGCCGTCGAAGGTGATGGTGCCTTGTGTGAGGACGGTGACGTGGTTGGCCTCTTCCGCAAGGTCGGAGACGTCATGGGTCGACGTGAGGACGCGCACGTCGTCCGTGGCCAGGCCCAGGATGAGGTCCCGGAAGACGCGACGCTGGGTGGGGTCCATGCCCGCGGTGGGCTCGTCCAGGAACAGGGTGTCGGCGCCGTGGACGAGTGCGGAGGCGACGCCTACTCGGCGGAGCTGGCCTCCGGAGAGCTTCTTGGTCTTGATGTCGGAGTGCTCGCGCATCTGGACCCGATCGAGAGCCTGGACGGACGCCTCCCACGCTGCACCCCGGTTCATGCCCTTGAGCCAGCCGGTGTAGGCCACCTGTTCCCGTGCGGTGAGACCTGCCATCGGCGTGATGGTCTGTGGCATCCATGCGACCTTCGCGCGGTACTCCTTGGCTTCCGAGCCGACGCGGTTGTAGCTCACTGAGCCGCTGTCCGGCTGGTTCACCCCAGCTGCCAGCTTTAGGAGTGTGGACTTCCCTGCGCCATTGGGTCCGAGGAGAACGGTGAAGCCGTCGGGCACCCGGTAACCGAGGTGCGAGATGACGCTCCTGCCGCGGCGTCCGTAGGCGTAGGAGACATCGACGAGCTGAACAGTCATGACGAGAACTGCCTTTCAGGCGGAGTGGCGTGTACGGGCCTGAGCGGCAAGGCCACATGCGAAGACGAAGAGACTCAGTACGAACGTGGGCATGAACCCCGCCGGGTGCAGAGTGACGGCCCAGGGCCACGGCCGGTTGAAGTCCCGGTACCCGAGGAAGATCACGATGAATACCCAGCTCACCGGAATGAGCGTGGCCGCCTGGGGGTGCACCGCACGCGCGATGAGCATGAACCCGGTCAGGAAGAAGAGATTGCGGCATGTCGCGGTTGCTTCCTCGGAACCGGAAATCGCCCCCACCACCAGTCCCGCGGTGCCGGCCAGGACCACCGTGACGATGGTGAGTGCCAGATCCAGGTTCCGGACGGGGCGCGTGGCGACCGTCTCGGCTTCGGGCAGGATCTGCGCGAGCGCGAAGGCGAGGCCAGAGGTCACGATGAGCGGCATGGCCTGGGTGAGGAAGACCGGCCGTCCGCCGACCGACAGCAGAGGGGCAGCATGAACACGAGGTCGTGTCCGACGGCAACGATCAGGGTGAAGGCGACCAGGCTGGGAACGAGCACCGGGACGATCTGCCGGGCCTTCATCCACCAGATCACGAGTTACCCGCCTTGAGGAGAGTGCACGCCTTCGCCTGCTCCTCGTGGAACCAGGTGTCTTGCTCGGCAGCAGGAAGCGCGTACCCCTTGCCGGCACGCTCCTTGACCTTGTTCATCACGTCGTCGGGGTTCTTGAAGAGGCCCGCGTACTCCCCCTTGCGCCAGGAGAGGTACGGCTTGTCCGCGTCGATGGTCTTGGCAGCCCACAGCATGGCGGAGTCGCGGTTGACGATCCAGTCCGCAGTCTGCCCGACGGCGACCGACTTCGGCATGCGGCACGGGAAGTTGACCGAGGTAAGAACCACGGCGTAGCGGATGTTGACCATTCCGCCGCCGAGCTTGCCTGCCTGTCGCGACAGCGGCAGGGACCATTCCTTCTCGGTGGATCCAGCCGGGTGGCGTTCCGTGAGCAGGGCATCGGTCACCGTGGCAGGCATCGGCACGTCCACCCCACGCTCCTGAAGCTTCTCGATGGAGGAGACGACTTCGGTGCGCACGTCCTTGAGCCTGTCCACGGCTCCGCCGGCGGTGGCCATGCAGACGCGGGGGGCGGTTCCGGTGCAGGTGACGTCGGCATGCCCCGCGGACACCGGGCCGTCACCGACGCGCCAGCCGTTGGCCACGAAAGCGCAGGTCGCCATGACGGCAAGCGCGGCTGCAGCGGCCCCCCAGCGGATCCAGAGCTGTTGGTGTGTAGTGACCCACCATGCGGCCACGGCAGCCGCGGCGACCGCCGCGAACACCAGCGGGAGTGCCACGGTCATCAGGCCGTAGGTCTCTCCGAACGCGACTGTGGTGTCGACCTGGCCCAGCAGATGCCGCGGCCAGAACGGCGGGCTGTATGAGGATGATCCGCTGATGAAGTACTGGGCGGCCGCCGCGGCGAGCGGAGCGGCGATCAGGCGTGGAGCCACCTGGCCCAGTGCGCAGCCGAACACGGCGTACGCGATCACGATGCCCATGCCCATCAGCACGGGGGTGATGGCTGCGGGTGTGGGCCACAGTTGCGTCTCTATCAATCGCATGACGGCCGGGAGCAGCAGAATCAGCCAGCCGGCCACAACCACCGGCATCAGGGTGTGGGCCGCGACTCGCAGCCGGGAACGCCCGGGGCCCAGCGCCCAGACGCCGTCCCTTTTGAGGCGTCCGCCTTCCCATACCGCGAGGCCGAGCGTGACGGCGTACGCGAACGAGTAGAAGTAGGACAGAGACAGGGCCACCTGCTCCGGCGCCCACAATGGCCCTGCTATGACCTCCTCGTAGGGGTCCTCAAGGTGCAGGGCGTGGAAGTAGTAGAAGCCGATGATGCCGAGCCACATCGGAGCGGTCCACAGGGCCGGCGAGGTACGAAGGCGGGTACGAAGGTTCAAGTCTGAAGACCGTTCTCATGACAGGGAGCGGTCGGGAAGCACGGCGCCATGCTTCCCGTCCGCGTGTCCTCGCGCTAAGACTGGCTGGCGGCTAGTCGGCCTTGGTGGTGTCCACGTAGACCTTGCTGACGCTCACGAGGCCCGGTGTACACGGAGCCGTTGATGTGCGAGATGGTGAAGTGGCGGTTGTCACCGCCGTCGTAGACGTTTGGCACCGGCTTCGAGTCGATCACGGTCACCTCGCGTCGGCGGCCCGGGCGACGCCTCATTGAGGCGGGCCCGCGTGGCCCGCCTCAATACACCTCTGGTTGGCGCCGGAGGGAACGCTACGGCCTTCCGGAGGCTTTGACAGAGCGGATGCCTGTGACTGCCAGCAGTACCGCTGTCAGGGACCACGCAGGGATGCTGTTCGACGGGTACAGGACCACGGCCCACCAGGCGTGGCTTCCTCCAGGGCCACGTCCCGCGACGATGCTGGCGATCATCAGCATCATGCCTGTGGCCATACCTGATGCGCTGTTGCCCACCTGGGAGATCAGGAGACCGATGCAGGTCAGCAGCAGTACGTTGCGGGCGTTATCGAACCCTGTTACCAACCCCGCTGCCAGACACAGGACGAATACTGACGCTACGAATGCCGCATCGATCACAGCGAGGGGTACTGCGGCGGTCCGCTCGATGTGATCGGCTCGCCGGCTGAGGCAGTACAGGACCGTTGAAGACACCAGTAGAGGAGTGAAGTAGGCCAACGGCGCGACGCCACTGCCGTTGAGAGCAGGCAGCTCGATGCTGCTTGTCCCTGAGAGCTGGCAGATCACCGCCATCAGGATGATGGCCCCAGCTGCAGACCACCATTTCCGCACTACTGTCGCATACAGTCTCACCGCGCCCCCTGCGCTGTGCAGGCATGGTCGAGGACCTGCTGCGTGAACCAGGCGGACTGCTCCTTCACCGGCTTGTCGAGGACGGGTCCCACCAGTCCCCACAACTGTGGATCGGTTACGTTGCGCACCTCTTCCTTGTTGCCTGCAACTGCAGTGGCCCATACGAGTTCCGGAGCGGACGGACCTCCGCATGACTGCTTTCCATGCTCGGCCGCGGTTCCCTCGACAGCTGAGATAGCCATGACGTCGGCGGCTGTGTGGTAGGCGGCCTGCTGGTGAACGGCAGGGAGCGACCAGTGCAGCCGCCATACGCCCGGTGCGAGCTTTGCTGATGGCGACAGGATTTCCATACGCTTCGGCTGTGTGACGCCGGCGGCCGCCAATGCCTTGAGGGGGCCTCGAGTGCTGCGACGGATCTGTGGAATGTAGGAACGGTACTCCGGTGGAACACAGATCTGCGGAGTGGTCCCAGAGCATGCGGATTCAAAGGCGCGGATGGTTGACGGATTGCTGAAGCCCCATCCGCTGACTGCGACGTATCCCATGAGGAGCGCAGCCGCAACGGCACCCGCACCGGCGGAAAGGAAGACCCGACGGGAACCTGTACGGGTGAGCAGCCACGCCGCGCCTATCAGGCAGCCTGTGAAGATCCATGGCACGAAATAGATTTCGGGCCGGTGGACATCAGTGATCGTGGATGTTCCGTCGATGAACCCGCCGAGGTGCCTCAGCCACGCGTTCGACATGGCGTGCGGCATTGTCAGCCAGGTCCAGCACACGGCTGCGGCCGCCGGTGCAGCAATGCTCTTAGGGAGACGCCCGCCGAGGTACCAGCCGATCACCGCCCACTCGGCAGCAACGATGATCACGTGCACCAGGCCGGTCCACCCCGAACCGGAGGAAAACACTCCGGTATTGATCCGTGCCAGGACAGTGGCGAGGACGAGTAGCGCGGCCCCCAGTGCGGCGATGGGAGTGCTGATGAACAGCAGCAGCGACCACCGTGACCGTGCGGAGGTGATCAACATGGGGCGTATGCGCTGCAAGCGCCCCGAGTCCCATGCGGAACACGCGGCAACAGCGGGGGCAATGACGGCCAGCGCAGAGATCGTGCTCTCACCCGACTCAGTTCCGTAATGCGACGGAACGGTGAAAACCATGCTCTCCATGTACATGTACACGAACAGGGCTGCTGGCAGGATGATCCATGGGGCCGCCGAACGCAGCGTCTGACGCCAGATGATCACCAAGATCCCCCTTCGAGGACAGCGGTGTAGGCGTCTTCAGCGGCGCGCTCCGGGGCTCCCTGCGTACCCGAGCGGGCAAGGAACGAAGGGACAGAGTCGTTGAACAGGACCCTGCCCCCATGAAGCACGACCACGTCACTGAAAGCTTCGCTGATGTCAGCAATGTCATGCGTGGAAACGATCACCTGCACTTCGTTCCGCAGTGACGTGATGAGCTGGAGGAACGATCTCCGCTGCTTCGGATCGAGCCCCACGGTAGGTTCGTCCAGGAGCAGGACCTTGGCTCGGTGGACGAGCGCCTGGGCGATCGCGACGCGCTGCTGCTGCCCGCCGGACAACTCGCTGACCTTCCGGTCCACTTGCTTGGCAAGGCCTACACGCTCCAACGCCTCGCCCGACGCGCTCGACGCGTCGCGCTGCGGCATGCCCTTGAGCCATCCCGCATACGTGACGTGCTGACGGCACGTCATCCCTGAGAGAAACGTCGGCTTCTGCGGGAGCCAGGCCACTGAGGTGCGGTAGGTCGCGGACTGCTTACGGTTCCACGGGCTCAGGCTGTCGAATGTCACATCTCCGGACCGTGGACGCAGTGCGCTCGCCCCGAGCGACAGCAGTGTGCTCTTACCGGCTCCATTGGGGCCGAGGAGAACGGTGGCTCCGGAGGTGAATGCCAGATCGAGACTCTGGATGACGTCATCACCTCCCCGGTAGCCGAAGGTGCACTCACGGAAGGTGAGGGTCATGGAGGGACCTTTCTGCACGCTGGGCCCGCGGCGCGTTGCGCAGCGGGCCCAGCGACGTGTCGATCAGTAGTAGACGGTCAGCGAAGACACCGACGTCGGGGCATAGTTGTTGCTCCCGTAGTTGACGACGAAGTAGTAGTTACCACTGCCGTGGTCGTCCCAGTTGCCGGTGGACGTGGCGCCGGTGTAGTCGAAGCACTTGGTGAAGCTCGCGTTGGTGTACTTCGGGTCGGGCCCGACGGTGTCCTTGCGCAGCATCACGCCCACGGCCTGCGTTCCACCACTCTTGCAGGTGGTGAACTTGATCGTCGTGGAGCCGCCGGTGTCGGTCCATCTGCGCGACTCGAAGTCGTTGTATACGTTGCTGAGGGAGCTGGACCAGGAGGACGCCTGAGCGGGCACCGCGAGAACGCCAACAGCTGCCGCTGCCGCCGCCGCGCCGATGATCACAGCACGCTTGCCTGCGCGAGTCATCGATGAGCTGGTCGTCAGTAAGCCTTTCTGTAGGCCAGGTTGAGGTTGGCAGCTAGATCAAATCCCGTCGCCCGCACCGCAGGTATGACGGAGCCCACACTTCCGCCTCAGCTCTTCCTCAGATTTGAACAACCTGTGTACTTCGCGTGGCTGGAAGATGATGCTCAACGCCTTCCGTCGATGCGGTTCGGGCTTCTCATCCTGAAATCAGCCGGTCACAATTGCCCATGAGCTGTGAGGGGCGACGGCGTCAGAGGAACGGCTCCCTCCCCCACAGCACGAGAGGGAGCAGGCGGCGAACGCCACGACGCGCAGGGGGCCCCGGAGATTGGGGTCCTTGACGTCGTCGGTGCCGACAACGGCGATGGCGGCTGACGGTCACAGGACCATCGTGCCTGGCCGAGCACACCGACCTGCGGCTTCCTTTCACAATCCCGTCACCACAGACGAAGACGCGGCCGCGGAACACGACCGGATGCAGATCCGTTGCTACTCGGAGCCAGTTGGACACGCCGTGCGCGTCGCTCCCTCTTGGTGCCGACAGCGTTGCCGTCCCTCATCTTGTTGATGAGGGCGTGTGGCCGGCGAGGTCGGCGCCACCGCTCTCAGGACCGCATCATGGCTCTCTCGGCAACGCGCCTTGCTGTCGCAAGGGGTCTCCGGTCCGGCTTCGTGGCAGTTGGGCTTGGCGTACCGAATGGGAGGCAAGGCCTACGACCGCGCCCAGAGCGGCGAATCCTGAGCAGGCGGCGAAGACTGGGGCTGTTCCGAATGCGGCGATGGCGGTGCCGACGATGGGGTAGCTGAGGGGGGCGATGCCTACCGTGATGAGCATGATCACTGAGGTGACGCGGCCTAGGTAGGCGGGGTCGCTTGCGGACTGTACGAGGGCGTTGTTCAGACTGCCGAAGGTTCCGGCGCTCAAGCCGATGACGGCGGCCAGCACCGCGGCGAGTGCGATGGTGTCGGCCAGTGCGATGGTGGCCGCTCCTGCGCAGCCCACCATCAGTGCCGCGGTGAGGATCAGTCCGGCGCGTGGCAGCCAGCCGGCGATGGCGAGCAGCGCGGCGCTTGCTGCTGCTCCGGCGCCGAAGCTGGAGACGATCCATCCGTAGCCGGTGGGGCCCCAGCCGCGTTCGGCGTTGAGGAGGACGATGCCGACGTTGAAGATGCCGGTGAGGCCGAGTTCGCAGGTTGCGCTGGCTGCGAGGAGAGGGCCGATGAAGGGGTGGCGGCGGATGTAGTGCAGGCCGTCGACGAGGTCCTGGCGCGGTGATGCATGTTTCGGTGTTTGCGGGCTGCGGGACTCGGGGTGCGGTATTCGCACGGTGAGCAGGAGGGGCAGGGAGGCGGCGAAGAGCAGGCCGGCTGTGGCGAAGGTGGCTGATGTGCCGCCGATGGTCATGGCCAGGCCTCCGATGGGCGGGCCGGCGATGAGGCTGAGACGCATCGACAGGGAGCGCAGACCGGTGACACGGGCCAGTTGGTCGGGGCTGGTGATGCGCGGGGGCAGAGCACCGATGGCGGGGACGAACAGGGCGTCCACGGCGCCGAAGACCAGCGCGAGCGCGACAAGGATCCACAGGGCCGGGGCGGTCAGAGCGATCACTGCGGCGACGGTGAGGATGAGCAGGCAGCGCAGGGTGTCGCTGCCGAGGATCACCCGGCGGGGATTTAATCGGTCGGCCACCACGCCGCCGCCGAGCATGAGCAGGGCCCGCGGTAGCGCCCCGGCTGCCATCACGAATCCGACCGCGGCCGCGTCTGCGGCCTTCTGGGCTGACCAGCTGAGAGCGACGAAGTACACGCTGTCGCCCACCAGGGAGAGGGTGTAGGCAGCAAGCCAGCGCAGTACGTTGCCGTCGCGGTAGGCCGGTCTGAGGGCGTGTTCGGGTAAGGCGGTGTCTGGGGTGGTCATGCCGAAACTCCAGCGGGTCGCGGTGAGTTGTTCCGGGTGTCAGGGGCGGAACGGGAAGCCGTACAGGTGCAGGGCCACGTGCTCGCGGCCCTCGGTGTCGCCGGCGGCCCGGGCGGTCTTGCTTCGCTCGCGCCAACTGCGGGCCAGGGCCTCGAACTCGTCGCTCATCTCGGCGACCTCGGCCGCTGTCAGGTCGACCAGCCATTCGGAGCTGAAGGCCGCGTCCGTCCATTCCTTGCCCCAGGCCGCCCGCTCGTCCAGATACGTGCGGTACTGAGCGATACGCGTATCGAAGATGCCCCGGGTGACGGCTCCGGCAACCGCAGCCCCCTCCGGTGTGTCCACGAAATCAGAGGTGCGAAATCCCAGTCCCTCTTCGGACACCACGTTCCACCACCGTTCACGGCCGTCGCCGCTCTGGCCGCTCGCCTCGACCACGAAACCGTGCTCGGCGAGCTTGCGCAGGTGATAACTCACCAGGGACGGCGTCTCGCCGACCTGCTCGGCGAGCTGCGACGCCGTCGCGGAGCCCGCGACGTACAGCAGCCGGTAGAGCTGCATCCGCAGGGGGTTGATGAACGCCTTCAAACGGGCCAACTCAGTTATCCGGTCCGGCTCTTGCTTGGGCTTCATGACCCCACCGTAGATATGAAGCATCCACTTCGCAATATCTGCTTCAGATCTCTTGCGGGCCCCAACTCGTCCTTCCGCACACGGTTTTCACGCACAGACACTCACCGTTCGACGGTTCCGCGAGCGCTCAATGAGGCCGACACACGTCCCCTGCCGGCAGCCAGGAAGAGTTGGCGCAGCGAAGAGTTGTCGCCACGTCAAGACGCAGGTACGCGACAACCGATGGCCTGTTTGCGTTGATCACCAGTGGGCAGTTGGCCCGGCCCTGGCACCCGGTGAGAACATGCACGCCACTTGACCGGCGCGAAGGGCGGTCCGTCCCGGCGGCTCCTTCCCCCGTCCCATCGAGGAGCTCACGTGAAACGGACTGGCCAGACCACCGGCTTCCCTCTCGTCATCGGGGCCGTGATCGCCGCCGCGAGCATCACCCAGGACAACTACGGCGGTGCAGTCTTCGCCGTCCTGGTCGGGGCGGGCGCATCGCTGGTCTTGCACGTCAAGCGCAGCCGCTAGCGAGGCACAGACCGCGGCACGGCCCACCGGTGCGACATACACCAGCGCACCGCAGCGGTAGGACGGCAGCTCCAGGCCTTCGCCAGCGCATGGGGCAGAGGGGTGCCCTCGGAACGGGGGTGCGGGCGCGCTGGCGGATGCCATCAGCCTTCGCTGCCGATGTGTTGATCGAAACGGTGGGCCGTGGTTGTCGTGTCGGGGAGAGGAGCCGAATGGATCTCGCAGCCAGGTACCAGGCTCTGGCCCATGGCGCACTGTTGGTTGCTGAGTCTGCCGAGGACGCCTA
This sequence comes from Streptomyces sp. NPDC059524, assembly GCF_042749255.1. NCBI lineage: Bacteria > Bacillati > Actinomycetota > Actinomycetes > Kitasatosporales > Streptomycetaceae > Streptomyces > Streptomyces sp. NPDC059524. The sequence goes on from NZ_JBHYTK010000083.1 coordinate 18,913, forward strand.
CCGGCTAGGTGGTCTCGATCGCTTCCTCAAGCCATGGGTCCGGGGCAGACTGCACTCTCTGGCCGGACGGCTCGACAGTTGCGACAACAGACGCGAACTGGCCGCGGACACAAGAGCCTTGGCGCAAACGGCCGCTGAGTACTCCCAGCTGCGGGACCACCTCTTTTCGGACGTTCACCACACGGGCCCGGAGCCGCCCTGGCGGATCGTGGGACACCAGGCGATGGCGATCCGGGCGCAGTCAGGAGTTCTACTGCGGCAGCCGACGTTCGTCCTGCGCCGGCTGGATGCCGGCTCGGACGTGCCCGGCGCAGCAACGTGGGACTTCACAGTGATCGCCAATCCGTCTGACCCGGCAGACGAGGGCACATCGTTCGTGGTCATGGTGTCCACCGGCGACCACCCTGGCGGAGTACCCGTTCAGGTGTCGAAGGAGCTAGAGAGACAACGAGCGTGGTACCAGCAGTTGGAGTACGGCTTCTACGCTCTGGGAATCACGCCGCTCCTCACCGCGATCTACGACCCCGATCGCCACCGGAAGCAGGTGACCGATGACGGTTACGGCGGCTGACCCGGTAGGCATCGGAAAGCGCGGTTCCCATCGCACTCCATGCTGACCCCTCCGTTGTGTTCTTCCGGGCTCGCGCCGGCGGGTCCCACGCGTATTCGAGGGGGAAACGTGTCTGGTGAGCGGCTTGACGCGGAGTCGGTCCGGTCCTGGCAGGAGCAGGCCGACGCGGCGCTGACGAAGCTGATGCAATCCTTCCTCTCGACGCACGGCTTCCCACCCGGCCACAACGCCGTGATGCTCGCAACCGACGACAGCCACCAGGCGACGGACTCGCTCGTGGACCTGACGCCGATCCCCTCCGACCTGACCACTCTCTACTGGGTGATCAGCGAGGCTTCCCTGCCCGACGTCGACAACGGGCACTTCATCCACTCACCAGTAACGGTGGCGGAACACTTCCGCGAGTACGGCCCCGCTCCGATCGACGGCGAATCGATCGCACTGGTCTTCGCCAGCGACGGCGGGGGCCATCTGTTCGCGATCGGAGACAGCAGACAAGTCTGGAAGTCCACCACGGCCGCCTGGTTTGACGACTTCGAGGTCGCCGCGTCCAGCTTGCAGGATTTCCTCGAACAGCTCGGCCGACAGATCGCGAAACAGCCCTGACCATCAGCCGAGGAACAAACCGGCCCCCTGCCCCACAGAGGTCATGTCACTCCAGACTGGGGAATCGCGAGCAGGTATGGGGTCACCCTGAGCAGAGGGTGGCCGATTTCAAAGAGCGTCATCACCAGCGCGGACTGTGGGAGTCGGCCGACTGCACGAGTTGCAGTTCACGGTCGCCGATGACGTACGTGAAGAGGCCCGGGAGACAAGACGGGTCCGCTGTCACCGCTGTCCCCACCAGCGATCGGCCCCGTCTGGTGGACCCGACGGGGTACGTCCTCAGCTGGATGAAATGGAGTCAGTGAGCAGGAGACGGGATCATGCAGCCGGTCTCAGGGTAGTGCCCGCTGATCTCGACCCATACACGCTCTTTGCTCACTGCCCCGTTGACGCAGGCAGTGTCGCCGACGAAGACGCCAAATTCGCTGCCGTCTTCCTGCACGGTCGGGGCAGTGCCCACCATCAGAATGCCGACATCGAGCCGTCGGGGAGCAACAAGAGCGTCAAGAGCCGGACGTACTTCTGCCGGGGAGATCCGCCCGCGCTCTCGTTCCGTCTCAAGAACACGCTGGATCTCCTGTGCCAGATGCTTGGCTTCTGCTCGGTCTCGGGTGGCCACGTCCTTGGGCTGACGGACTCGGCTGTTGTCCGCGTAGTTAGGCGGTGCATCTCCAGCGGGAGGCCGGCTGCTCGCCGGGGCGGGAGCCGCTGAGTTGGCGGCGCGGGTCCCGTTCATGTTGGAGAAGAGGTCATCCCCGGAGCAGCCGCTCAGGGCCAGTGCGGCGGCGACGGTCGAGATGACGGCGGTGATCCTTCGCAAGGACATGGTTGCAGTGTTCGGGACGGGGGCGAGCGGGGCCTGAGTACGCGTACTCAGCTGACCTGGATAAACGGGGCTGTCCTGACAGCACAGCCCCACTCGTCGAGGGCCCTAAAACTCCCCGCGCCAAGGCTCCGAAGCTGCCGCGCATCATCAGGGCACCGAACGGCAGCTGCCGTCTACGGCGGGTGCACCCGGAGGGACCACGGTCAGGCAGCCGCCAGTCATCGCAGCCCCCAGCCGGTGAGCGCGCCGTCGACCGTCAGCCAGTTCTGGCTAACGAGACCACCACCGACGCACTGACAAGAACGTCAGCTGGCTTTGAGGGGCTGGCCGGTCGAGTCGTACACCTGCCCCGTCACGGCGTTCACCCGGTAGATGTCGACCGCTGGCAGCTCCTGTGAATCGTTGCTCTCTGCGGTGCTGGGCCACGTTACGTTCACCAGCCAGTTCGGCTGCCACTTGCCGTCTTGCTCGACCGCCTTCACGGTGACGGCTTTGGTGTGGAATTCGGCGCCGACGCTACCGTTGGCTCGGAGCTGTGCTTCTACCGCCTTCTTCACTGCCTTCTCGGCCTGGACGGCGTCAAGTTTGGCTGCGGGGAGCTTTGCCCGGGTCGGTCCGAGGGTGACGTCGATCTGCGACACATGGCCGGCCCTGTCTACCTGGACGTCGAGCATTCTGGGCATCAGAACGTCGTTGTGAGTCCATCTCCAGTTGGTCATCCAGCCGAGCTCGGCCTTTGCGCCGACCGGGGTCGTCTGGCGCATGGTCGCACCGCTCGCCCACGGGTACTTGTGCTGGGCGTACGACTTCGCGATCCGGGCGGCTGCTGCATCGGTGGACGGGGCCTTCGCGCCTCCGACCGGGTATCCCATGGCGGTGGGGCGGTCGCTGTTCTCCAGTTGCACGTTCAGGTGCTTCTTGTCCGGCCACGAGAGGCTACCCGTGCCAAAGTCTCCGGAGTCTCCCTGTTCACGGGAGCGCAGGTTGAAGATGATGTTGGTGCAGGACGCATCACCGCACGGCTGCTCGTACATCTTGCCGATCCTGTAGCGGTCACCAAACGCCTCATGGACGGCCGCCTCAACCGCCCTCTTCTGGCCGGAGCTTGCATCGACGACGCCGCTGCCGTCCACGTTCGTGAAGGCGAGCATTGGACGCATGACACCCGAGCCCAGGAGGAGCAGCGCGGCGACGGCGATGAGGGAGCCCTTGAGGCCCGCCTGCCAGGCGAGGGAGTCGCGGCTGGCGAGCACGACCGCGACTGTGGCGACGCCGATCAGTCCGCCGATGATGTTCATCTCGGCATCCGAGCTGTCACACACGCGTCCTAGGCCGTCGACGGTGGCCTGGACGAATTCGATGGCCAGCGGAAGCGCGATCACTCCGACGAGAACAGGCAACGGGCGGCGGATGGCCAGGAGGGCGAAGGCGCCGACGGGCGCCATCATGGCCAGGTTCCACAGCCCTTGCGTGGTGTGAAAGGGCTCGGCGAACTGGTGGTTGAGGACACACACGCCGCTGGCTGAGCCCGCGCCCATGAAAGTGACGCCGAGAACGCCAGTATGGGTGAAGGCGAGCCCGGACCACCATGCCCCATGAGGGTTCTCTCGCTTGCCGGCGAGCATCCATGCTGCGGCGCCGAGAACGAGTCCGATCAGTGTGCACGCGGCCAGATAGCCGACGTGGTGTTGAAAGATGGCGGAAAACACGGAGTGGTTCCTTGCGTGGTCATCTCGGGGAGAACGGGACCGGTAGGAGTGCAGGCCCCGCCTGGGTAGACGGGGCCTGCGGTGTGTTGGTTCAGGTTCAGCAGTGCGAAGTCGGCGTCTGGAACGTGCCGCCGCTGTAGCTGAGCAGACCGATGGTGCTCGTGCAGTACGAGCCGGCGGACAGCGACCACGTCTGCCTCTTCGTCGTGCCCGAGCTGATGGAGACAGAGCTGGCGTAGTGGTTGGTCCCGCCGCGCGAGTAGCCAAGCTTGGCGGTGATGGTGGAGCCGCCCGACTTGTAGTACTCGGTGCTGACGACGCCACTGGAACTCTGCTTCACAGCCAGGATGCCGTTGGACAGGCTCGTGCACCGCTCCATGGGCTCGCCCGTGGACGTGTAGCCCCCACTGCTGCAGTAGGTGACGGCCGAGGCGGACGGGGCGCTGAACATGACCGACGCTGCGGCGATGGCAAGGGCGATGACGGTGGCGTTGCTTCTGCGGCGCATGAAATTGCCTTCTATGTGATGGACATGCCAAACCCCCCTCCGTGCGGAGAGGTCGGCACGGGTGGAAGGTGTTGTGAGTACCTGATCACGCAGTGCTCACAATATGAAGATCACTTGACCGTTTCATGGTCACTATCTGAGCTTCGACTTGCTGGGCGCTCGGCGAAATCCCTTGTTCCACATACGAGTTGGTACGCAGGCTGGGCAGTGCGGCAGTTCCCTCAACGTGCAGCGCTGCGCGAGAACGTCGTCCCACTCGACGCCCCATCCGTCCCAGGTGCCTGAGCCTCCCCAGAGCGTTCGCCCGGCAGTCGGCCAACCTCACCTGACAGCCACGTGGCGTCCTGCCGAAACGACAAAGCACCCAGGAGTGACGGACTCACCCAGCAGGCAGGGCACCAAGGTCCGGCGCGTGGGCGGCCAGCCCCGGGGGGCCCGACCGCCGCACAGAGTTGTCCCGTGTACTGAAAGCCGGCAAGCCCGATGGTCGGCCGATCGTGGCGGCTGCACGCCAAGGTCACCGAGGCTCAGGACGACACCACCGCCATGGTGAACACCGTCGGCATCAGACTGCCGGCGGTCACCGGAACCACCACCCGGTGACCACGCCGGCGATCGTCATTGCCGCCGTCAGCAGTCGGACGGGCACCGGAGTTGAAAGCGGTGCGGGTCGGGGTTAGGTCCGGTCCGCTGGTCCGGTGCCGTGCGGCTCTCCGTAGACCGTGTCGAGGAGTTGGCCGACGAACCCGTCGAGGTCGTCGAGGCCCGCCGCGGTCCGCGCCGCCGGGGCGTCGGCCACCAGTAGGGGGAGCGCGGCGTGCAGCGCCATGGTGACGGCGGCGACGCGGTGTGGAGTCACGGGCAGGCCCGCGGCGCGCTGGGCGCGCTCGAAGTAGGCGAAATCCGCGGCCGTGAAGGTGTCGAGCGACTGGGCGAGCCACAAGGTCCGTGTCGCCTCGCGCTGCAGCTCCAGGAGGGCGCGCACCCGCACCCTGCCCGGCCCGACGACATGTTCCAGGAGGGTGCGCAGCAGTGCGGCGAGCCCTGCCCGGTCGTCGGGGGTGGGGCGCGGGATGGCCTCGTACAGCTCGATGATGCGCTCGGCGGCCGCGCGCAGCAGTGCGTCCCGCGTGGGGAAGTAGTTCTTGGTGGTGCCCAGGGGGACCTTCGCCACGGCGTCGACAGCCCGGTGCGTGAGTCCCCGGCTGCCGGACTCTGCCAGTACGCCGATGGCCGCGTCGCCGAGGCGATCCCGTCTTTCCTGATTCACGTATCCAAAATTACCCCAACCGTGGTACCACAGTCGAGGTACCTCAATTGTGGTGGTCGGAGGCGCGGAGCGAACCGGCCGACGAACGGGGAGGGTGCACGTGCCTGTGGGATACCTGGTGACCGTGGTCCTGGCCGCATTGATCGCGGTGTTCTGCCTGGTGCGTGTCCGCGGGCCGAGACTGCTCCTCTGGTTCAGCTACCGGCTCGGACTGGTCTTCAACGAGCTGCCGTTTCTCGCCCTCTACGGCTTGGCGGCGGCAACGGCACTCGCCTTCGTGGAGGGTGACATCGACTCGGCCGCCGCCCGGGTGCTCGCCGCTCTGGCGCTCCTGCCGGCCGCGGGGTTCGTCGTCGTCGCCCGGCGGGGGCTGCGGGCTGCGCCCGTGGTCGCGGCCGCGCTCGACGAGGCGCTCGGCCCCGGCTCGGCCACGCGGCGCCGGCCACCGCTCGCGCGCATCCTGCTCCGGCCCGTACTGCGCCGCCGCGCAGACGTGCGGCGGGTGGCGAACCTCGCCTACGGGGACGACGGCCGCCGCAACCTCCTCGACGTCTACCATCACCGCGCCCGCCCCGAAGGCGGCTCCGTTCTGATCCACTTCCACGGCGGCCACTACGACCAGGGCCGCAAGGACACCCAGTCCCTGCCGCTGCTGTACCGCCTCGCGAGCCAGGGCTGGGTCTGCGTCAGCGCCAACTACCGGCTGCGGCCCGCCTCCTCGCACCCCGACCACCTGATCGACGCCAAGAAGGTCATCGCCTGGGCGCGGGCCCACGCTCACGAGTACGGTGCTAACCCGGCAGCACCCGTGTTCGTAGCAGGCAGCTCCGCGGGCGCGCACATGGCCGCGCTCGCCGCGCTCACCCCGAACAACCTGGCCTTCCAGCCCGGATTCGAGGAGGCGGACACCACGGTGACCGCCGCCGTCGCCCTGAACGGGTGGCTCGGCCCGTACTTCGACGACGACCCGGCCACCTCACCGGCCAACCTCGCCCACCCGGACGCGCCACCGTTCCTCATCGCCCACGGAGACCTGGACGAACTGGTGGACACCGCGAACACCAGGGCCCTCGTCACCGCCCGGCGCTCCACCTCCGCCGCCCCGGTCGTCTACGCCGAACTGCCAGGCGGCCACCACGCCTTCGACCTCTTCCACTCCTTCCGCTTCGAAGCGGTCATCGACGGCATCGAGGACTTCGCCGCATGGGTGCAGGCGGACGAACGGGCCGGACGGGGAAAGAGCGACCGGTGACGACGACACCCGCCCGCAGATCTGCACCAGGCCATGTTCACCGGCCGCACTCAGCACACCGACACCGACCACTTCGCCGCCGAAGGCACCCGCGCCTTCCTCGCCGCCTACCGCTGACCCACCCAGTTCACCTCGCGCGGGTGGTGCTCGGCCGTGTCCGCGCTGACGGTTCCCGTCCAAGACCATTGGGTCGACTCTGCAGGATGATGTACGTGGTTGGCACCGTCGTAGTCTTCGATCAGCTGGAGCTGCACCGCGCTGTTCCCAGCGGAGCAGGCGGTGACGGGAGCAGAGGTCAGCTCTGGGCCAGCGGCAGGCCGATGACTGGGGGCCCGGTTCAGGGCTTGGATGAAGAGGGCGACTCTTAGGATCGACCGCCCGGCCCCTTCGACTGTCCGGGCTTGGCGCTCCTTCTCTCCTCGCCCTTGCCGCGCTTCTCCCTACTGTTGGCCTCGCCGTTCTTCCTGCCCTCATTGGTCTTCGCAGGTGCCGACTGGGTGTCGTTCGTCGATCCGGTCAACCGGGCGCAGTATCGCGCGACCTGCTGTTCACCACCTGCGGCACGGACGAGCCTCTGCCACGCCGGGACCTTCAGTGCGTGGGCTCGGCCCTTGCCCTTCTCAAAGGCATGACAGTGCGCCTCGATGTCCTTCGCACCGCCAGGGTGCGACGGGGAAGCGGTCGGCGGCGCCCCTGTCGTCGTGGGCATGGGCGTCTGCTGTCCTCGGTCGGGGCCGTGCGACGGAAGAGAGCTGCTACTGCTTCGCACATCGGAAGCATGGTGCCGCGCCTGTGTCACGACACCGATGGAGGCGACCGCGATGCCACCGAGCAGGGTGCTGGCCGCGACGGTCAGGGCACCGGTCCGCGTCCAGCGTTGCCTGCGCGTCACAGGGCCCCACCTGTCCCGGCGCCGAGTCCTCAAAGCTCCACTGTCCGCCGCGCGTGCGGCGCGGAAAGCGGCGAGGGCGGCCTGTTCTCCGTCCTTGCTCACGGGATGGTTCCGCACAGCCTCACCGAACCGCTCGGCGATGTCGTCCAGGTCGTCCGTGCCGTCTCGTTCCGCGGTGGAGTCCTGATGGGGTGCAGCCTCGGGGCGGTGAGCCTTGCCGCTCAACTGATCGTCTCCGTTTCGGTGGGTGCTCATCCCTGCTCCCCCAGCCTGCGCGTGGCCGCCGTGAGTGTCGCGTCCCTCGTGTCGAGGAAGCCGGCCAGGCTCTTCAGGCCACGCCGCTCCAGCACCCGTACGACGAGTTTCGGCCTGCCCAGGACGCGCGCCGCAGCCCGTTCGTCGAGACGCACCGCATGGCGGAGGAGTATCACTTCCGCCTGGGCATTGGGCAGACAGGAGATCCAAGCGCCGTCAGCTGCGGCGTCTACCGGCGCAAGGGCGCTACGGTCTGTGAGCCCTTTTGCCGGGCGAGACGGTACGCCCCGTTGTCGCCGGTGTCGGCGAACGTGTCTCCGGGCTATGTTCGCCGTCCAGCCGCGGAAGCCGTTTCCGTCGCCGCGAAAGCGTGCAAGGTCGCGGGCTATCTCGCGCCACACGGCGGCGGCCACCTGGTCGGCGCCTTCGCCCACGAGTCCGCGCAGGTAGCCGTCGAGGCCCGGCTGGACCGCTCGATAGAGGGCCGAGAAGGCCGCCTCGTCACCGTCCTGGGCCCGTTCGACCGCAGTGCTGAGCGCCAGGTCGTCAGCCGACCACTGAACGCGCTTTCTTCTGCCCACGATCGATCCGTCCCCCATCGGCCGAACTACGCCGTGGAGCGTACGACATGTCACACAGGCTGCCCAAATAGTGGGCGGCCTGTCGACACTGCAGTCCGCATACCTCAGTTGGCCGACTTCACGCTCTGTCAGACTCGCTGTCCCATCTGGGAGGAACCGCCCAGGAGGGACGGGGCTTGGATGTCGCCTGCCGTGACCGCGGTGCGCGATCGTGGCCGGGACGGAAGGCCGCGGCGATGGAAGAACGCGGCAGGCCGGAGGCCTGATCGGGTCGCGCCGGCGTGAAGTGGGCCACCTCGCTCAGGGGCATGCCGAGCAGATGCCCGGCATCACCCTGACTCACATGGAGCTCGTCCACGAGTTCGTGAACAGCGGCGGCGATCGCCTCATTCTCTGCGTCGAGGGCGGCGGCCCTGCGGCGCCGCGCTTCAGCCACCGAATTGAGAAGCGGGGCGAGTTCGGGCACCAGTATCGACAGTTCGATCACGTCCGGAGAGACTCCGACGGCCTCCGCGACGAGGCCCCGTGCCAGCTCGTCCACCCTTTCAAGGGTGCGGCACTGGGTGTGCAGGCCGAGATCAGGGATGTCGAGGGCCCACAGGCGGCCCATCCGATGCAGCCGGACTTCGTATGCGTAGTGCGGACTCATGAGTTCTGTGTCCTCTTCCTTCCCACGGCCGACGCCGATTGCTGACGGGCCGGCGCATGCCAGTGCTCGCTCTGCCGAAACCGCTTGTCGCAGGTCAGGTCAGCCGACGCACAGGCCGAGCAGGCAGACCTCCACCGGCGAGGTCGACGTCCGCGAAGGGCTGGTGGGCTGAGAGGTGTCGGGTTCGGCGTCCTCGTCTGCGGAGGGTGCCTGACGCTGTCGCTCTGTCGTGCCGGCGCGTTCAGGGGCGGTGGCAGCCGCGGCCGGCGTGGTGCTCTGCGCCTGGGGAGCCACCGATTCAACTGGGTGACGGGCAGGCTCGGAGGGTTCGGGCCGGACGACCGGTGATGTCGTGCGGGTCGGCGCTGGAAGGGACTGTTCCCGGGGCTCGTTCGATATCAGGGGACGGGCGGACGGAACGGCAGTTGCCGACTGGTGGGGGTGTTCAGCGGTCACCGGCGCGGTCCTGGCGTCCTCCTCGTACTCCTTCTTCTGCTCCGCGCCCCGGTTCGGGTTCTCCGGGGCCGTGGCCGCCTGGACCCGGTCGGTGGAGTGACCGTCCATCGCGGCGATGGTCAGCCCACCTCCCACCAGCGCGAACGCACTCGCGACCGCTGCGCGCCGCTTGTTCTTCCGCCACTGGGCAAGTTGACGGCGGCGTGCCGCACGCCCCTGCCGAGCGGGTGGCACTTGCTCGACGTCGGGGATCGCGTGCGGGGCCGTATCCGTGGCGCTGCCGTACTCCACATCAACGTCCAGCGGGCCCCCCGTCCAGGCGGCGGCGATCGCATCATGCGCGTGCGCCGGCGCATCCGGTCCGGCACTCGGCACGGACCTGTCCGAGCCGATGCGGCTGCCGACGGCGGTCGGGGCGATGTCCGGGGCGTAGGCGCCGCACCCGGGGCACACCAGGGCACCGTTGAGATGCCGACGGCATGATGAGCAGTAATCCATCTCTGCTTTCTGACCTTCCTGGTTCGACGCACCGCTGGCCTGCCTGACCACGGCTTGATCCTGGGTGAGAGGGGGTGTGGGTGTGGCCGGTGCTACGGCGTCAGTACCGGTTGAACCGTCCGGCGATCGCGTGCCCGATCGCCAAGTAGAGGACGGACGGAAGCCCATGAATGAGGACTGCTCGTAGCCAATCTCTTGGCTGATTCGCGTCGAGAAGGAACAGCACGATCCACAAACCCAACAGGCCTGCACACGCCGGATCGACAAGCGCCCGGCGGCGAGGAACCAGGTCGATTTCTCACAGCAATATCCGATCTGCGGAGGTCGTGACGTTCGTGCGTCCTCGAGACAGGGCATACGGACCGCACCGGCCGACACCCCACTCCTCCCTTCTTCTGCGTTCCATATGCGCCGCAGCGTTACACCGGAATCCGAGACGACGTAAACCCCGCCAACCGGCGCCGGAATTCGGCTAACTCGTGTCCGATTCATGGAGAAAACGAGATCACTGCTTCACGGAAATGATGCCTTCGCGTCCACTCTCCGGCCCTCGTGGCACTCCCGACCTGTCCTCCCACGGCCCGGCAGAGCGGCTGGACGTGTGACTTCGGTTCTCCCAGGGTGTGACATCCGCGAGCCGCAGAGCGCTGTAGAAGTGGGCCGACAGGGGCTGGTGGGGCGGGACAGACGCGTCCCCGGGCTGGACGGCCAGGAATCGCTCCCTCACCACAACTGCCAGCCCTATGGATCTACGAGCAGGGGACGACCGGGGTGGGTGTGCAAGGGCTGCTGGCGGACCGCTATGAGCTGCAGGAGTTGCTGGGGCGCGGTGCGATGGGCGAGGTGTGGCGGGCCCACGACCACCTTCTCCAGCGGCCCGTCGCCGTCAAACTGCTGCACGCCCAGGACGCGGAGGGCGCCGCGCGGTTCCGTCGCGAGGCCCAGATCGCGGCGCGCCTCAACCACCCCAACGTCGTGGGTATGTACGACTTCGGCTCGCACCATGACCAGCCCCATCTCGTCCTGGAGCTCGTCAACGGCTGGAACCTGGCCCAGGAACGTTCCCTTCGCCGCGTCCTGCCACCCGCCGAGGCCGCGGCCATCACGGCCCAGGTTGCCGCGGGACTTTCCGCGGCACACGAGCAAGGGGTGATCCACCGGGACATCAAGCCGGCCAACGTGATGCTGTCCGACGACCGCACGGTGAAGATCACCGACTTCGGCATCGCCCGCTTCGCCGAGGAGTCCGCCGGCAACCTGACCGCCACGGGAAAGATCATCGGCACGGCCGACTACCTGGCGCCGGAACGGGCGCTGGGCCGCCCCGCACTTCCCGCGTCCGACGTCTACTCTCTCGGCTGCGTCTTGTACCAACTGCTCACCGGGCGCGCTCCGTTCAGGGGCAGCACATCCCTGGACGTGGTCCAGCAGCACGTCAGTGCCACTCCGGCGCCACCCGCACTCCTGCGCCCGGACATCCCCCAGCCCCTGTCCGACGGCGTGATGCACATGCTCGCGAAGAACCCGGCCGACCGGCCCACCGCCCAACAGGCAGCGACATGGCTCGCCGCGCAGAGCAGGATGCAGACACCGGCCGAGCACCACAACACCGCTCCGCGCCCCCCTGCCACGCCCCTGCCTCCAACTCCGCGCGCCGGCGCCCATTCCCGGCCCGGCATCCGACGCAGACTGACATCCAGAGCAGTGCTCGCAGGGGCCGGCCTCGCCCTGTTCGCCGGGGCAACGGCGGTGGGCGCCTCGATGAACTCCGGCACCAGCGCTCCCCCTCCCCCGGCCTCCCCCTCACCCACCCACACGACAACACCGCCTCCAGCCCAGACGTCAGACGCCACACCGTCGTCTGCGCCCCCGTCCACCAGGCCGCCCACCCCAACCCACGTCGGTGACGCGGACGGCGCCTGGTCAGCGAAACACAAGGGGAAGAAGGGCCAGAAGGGAAAGAAGTGACTCGCCGCAGACTGAGTCACTGATGGATGCGTCGCATCGCTGAAGTCCGCCTCGCCCCGACTCCTGGCTGCCGACCGCCGCAGAAGCTGCCGGGCCAGGCGCTCCTCCCCTGTCGACCACCAGGTCGTGTCCGACAGCGACCAGCTCCACCGCACGCGGGGCCCAGAACTACCCCACGTGCGGCGGATCGAGTGCCGCCTGTGCCGTGCGGCCGGTACACGACGATCGGCGACCCACCGGCCATATCACCATTGTGCGCCTGCAGCAGCGCGCACGCAGACTCCCGTGATCTGCGTCGACGACCGGCTCCCAGGGCACGTGCCTACCGATGGCAACCAACGGCACACCCTGCGCACCTTGGCAAATGGGCTGCGCGCTGGTCTCGACTCCACCGGCGGCTCGCCTGTGAGTCTTCCCCTCGGGCGGGAGGCACCCTCGGCGCGGAGGCCGGGCTCAATCAGCCCTTCCGGCACGACTGAGCGACCAGGAAACCGGGTGCGGGTGGCCAAGGTAGGGGAACTCGGCCAGCCGGTCGGTGTGCGGGCCGATGTGATCGTCCGTGATCTTGCCGCCAGAGACCATGGCAAGACGGGCGGAGGTGACGTCGTCGTGAGCTTGCGCCCGTTCTGATAGGCGGCCGCCCGGCGGCGGTCGAAGCGGAGCACGTCCGGCAGGACGGTGCGCAGGGTCTTCTCGGCGTCCTCGGCGCTGTATCCGCCGGTGGTCTCGCACTTCTCGCTGCTGCGGCCAACAGTGGGCCTCTGCAGCGCAGGGTGGCTTTGTTCGCGAGTTGCATGCTCATGAACAAAGCCAGCGGGGTGTTGATCACGCGATTGAAGCTTCACCGGGACCTGGTGCGGGGCTGATGGGGACGTGCCGCGCCAGGAAGGCGAGCTGGTCCTTGACGACGCGTTCGAAGGGCTCGCCGAGGTAGATGTCGAAGTGGCCCTCGGGGTAGAGGCGGACCTCGCCCCGCGGGGCCCTGCGGGCATGGCGCAGGGTCGCCCGCGTGGGGGCCACCGTGTCGTGCTCGCATACACAGAACAGCACCGGGCATGCGATCTTCGCAGTCTGGCGGCCTGGCCGGTAGCGGATGATGTCCAGGGCGATCCGTGCCGCAGCCTGGTTGGCGAACGGCGCCTCGTCGGGCACCAGGGCGAGGTAGCCGGACTCGGCGTCCGCAGCGGTCATCAGGGCGGCGGATCCGGGCGGGCCAGCTGTCGCGACCATGACAGGCGGGCGGCCCAGGCGGGCGCCGACCACGTCACGGACCGCGCGGGCCATTACCTTCACCGAGCTGTCCGGGCGCATCGCCAGGGCGGAGGCGACACCGTCTGTGAACAGGCCCTGGGCGATCACGGCGTAGACGGCCGGGTCATGGGCGGCGGTAGCCAGCACATGGCCGCCCCCGAAAGAGGTGCCCCACAGCACCACACGCCGGGGGTCGACCTCGGGCCGTGAGCGTGCACAGGCCACGGCCGCCTGCCAGTCCTGAAGTTGCCGGCGGACGCTCAGGAGTTGGCGGGGCTGGCCCCCGCTGGCGCCGAAGTGCCGGTAGTCGAAGACCAGGCAGGCGTATCCCGCGGCAGCGAAACGCTCGGCATAGGCATCCAGACGCATTTCCCGGACACCGCCCAGGCCGTGCGCCATCACCAGGGCCGGGCGCGCGTCGCTTGTCTCCGGTAGGTAGAGCCACGCATGGCATTCCGTGTCCCCAGAGGGAAACGTCAGATCGATCCGGCCGGTCATCGGGCCTCCATGAGGGCGGCAGGGCCCCGAGGCCCACACCATACTTGGAACCACTTCCAATATTGGAATCTAATCCAATATTATGAGGCCGTAAAGTAACAGGGTGATGACAGACAAGGTCACCCGGGCAACCCGCCGCGCAGCCGCCACCCGGGCGTCCATCGTGGAAGCGGCCGAAGAGCTTCTGGCCGAAGGCGGCCCCTCGGCCCTCACCCTGGAAGCCGTCGCCGAACGCGCCGACGTCGCCATGCAGACCGTGTACAACCGGGTGGGTGGACGCTCCGCCGTCCTGATCGCAGTCGCCGAGCGCGCCCTCGAAGACAACCGGCAGTACATGGACGCCGCCTACGCCACCCCCGGCACCCCCCAGGAGCGCATCAGGGCCGCCGCAGCCGCCTACGCCCGCTTCGCCACCGAACGACCCCACCAGTTCCGCCTGCTCGCCGACCCGCCCGACGAACCGACCGCACTCGAACACGTCGCCGACCTCGTCGAAGAGCAGAACGCCAAACTCGCCGAAGCCCTGAGCGACGGCATCGCCGACGGATCCATCGCCCCCGACATCGACCCACACACCGCGGCGACCGCCCTGTGGGCCACCATGAACGGCCTCCTCAGCCTGTCCTGGCGCGCCGATCGGCTGCGCGCCGAGCCCGGACAACTCGACGCCATCATCGCCACCGCAGAAGCAATGACCTTCCACGGACTCATCCGGCCTCGACCCACAACAGCCCCATGACACGCCCGGAGCTTCCCCAGCCCGTAAGCAGCCACCGGCTCAACAACGAGGCCCCGCTCCGCAACCTGCTGAATACCCTTCTGGGCGACGAGCAGAGCCGGCGCAACATCGCCTACTACCGGGGCACATGACGGCCTGGACGGCCAGGCATCAGCACGACTGCAGCACTCCCCCTGTCGGCGTAGGCCGGAACGGGCTGAGCACTTCAGCGTGTACGCCGACAAATCAGTGCACCACTGCTTCCGCGGCGCCATGACAAGACACGTCTGCGGGGACTAGGCCGCTTCTTTTGGATCACCTTGCCGACCAGATGAAGATGGCGGCGAGGTGGAGTCCGGCGAGGTAGATGGTGGCGGTCTTGTCGTAGCGG
>NZ_JBHYTK010000084.1:0-8216 GCF_042749255.1 Streptomyces sp. NPDC059524
GTTCCCCGCGCCCCTGGGAAGGCTGCGCCTTCCTCGGGGAAATGCGACCCGAAGGGTCTGCATTTCAGGGGCGCGGGGAACTGCGCGAGAAGCCCCACCGGCCCGCACCCGGCGACGAACCGGTGGACCCGGGACGAGGGGCCGGGCCCAGGGCGCCCCATGGCCCCCGTAAACTCAGCCGCACCGCACACCCAAGGCCGTACAAGGAGTCCAGCCGAATGACCCAGCGCACGCTCGTCCTGCTCAAGCCCGACGCGGTCCGCCGTGGCCTGATCGGGGAGATCATCGGCCGCATCGAGCGCAAGGCCGGGTGGACGATCAGCGCCCTGGAGCTGCGCTCCCTGAGCCAGGAGACGCTGGAGCAGCACTACGGCGAGCACCAGGGCAAGCCGTTCTACGAGCCGCTGGTCGCGTTCATGTCCTCCGGCCCCGTCGTCGCACTGGTCGTCGAGGGCGAGCGCGTCATCGAGGGCGTGCGCCAGCTGGCCGGCCCGACGGACCCGATCGCGGCCGCCCCGGGCTCGATCCGCGGCGACTTCGGCGTCATCGTCCGGGAGAACCTGATCCACGCCTCGGACTCGGAGGAGTCCGCCGAGCGCGAGCTGAAGATCTTCTTCCCGGGTCTCGTCTGACCCGTCCGATCCATGAGCGGCCCGAGAAATCAGGCCGCTCTTTGGCATATGCGCCCCGATCGGGGGAACGCGACCCCCCGTCGGCACGTCCCCAATAGCGGGGCGGGGATTCATCTGCTGACAATGGCGAAGACCCTCGCGCCGCGCGTGTGCAGGCGAGACTACGATGGAGCCTCCACGCGCGCACCGCGTCCAACCTCGCCTACCTGACAAGCAATCAAACGCTCCACTTGGGAAGGCCAGACGAATCCTGATGGGGAACTCAATGTCGTTCATCGGCCGTGACATGGCTGTCGACCTCGGGACCGCCAACACGCTGGTGTACGTCAGGGGCCGCGGGATCGTACTCAACGAGCCGTCCGTGGTCGCGATCAACACCAACACCGGTGGCATCCTCGCGGTCGGCGCCGAAGCCAAGAAGATGATCGGGCGCACGCCGGGCAACATCGTCGCCGTGCGTCCGCTCAAGGACGGTGTGATCGCCGACTTCGAGATCACCGAGCGCATGCTCCGCTACTTCATCCTGAAGATCCACAAGCGGCGCTACCTCGCTCGGCCTCGCGTCGTGGTCTGCGTACCCTCCGGCATCACCGGCGTCGAGCGCCGCGCGGTCATCGAGGCCTCCTCGCAGGCCGGCGCGCGCCAGGTGCACATCATCGAGGAGCCCATGGCCGCGGCCATCGGCTCCGGCCTCCCGGTCCACGAGGCCACGGGCAACATGGTGGTGGACATCGGCGGCGGCACCACGGAGGTCGCGGTCATCTCGCTCGGCGGAATCGTCACAGCACAGTCGATCCGGGTCGCCGGCGACGAACTGGACAACGCGATCATCCAGCACATCAAGAAGGAGTACTCGCTCCTTCTCGGTGAGCGGACCGCCGAGCAGATCAAGATCACGATCGGTTCCGCGTACGACCTGGACTCCGACGAGCACACCGAGATCCGCGGCCGCGACCTCGTGTCCGGACTGCCCAAGACCGTCGTCATCTCGGCCGCCGAGGTGCGCAAGGCGATCGAGGAGCCGGTCAACGCGATCGTCGACGCGGTGAAGACCACCCTCGACAAGTGCCCGCCCGAACTCTCGGGCGACGTCATGGACCGCGGCATCGTCCTCACCGGCGGCGGCGCCCTGCTGCGCGGCCTCGACGAGCGGCTGCGCCGCGAGACCGGCATGCCGATCCACATCGCCGAGGACCCGCTGGACTCGGTGGCCCTCGGTTCCGGAAAGTGCGTGGAGGAGTTCGAGGCGCTCCAGCAGGTGCTGGACGCCCAGCCGCGCCGATGAGCGAAGCGCGCACACCTTAAAGGGTGGGTCCGCCGCACGAGTGCCTGCCACTTCGTGCGGCGGATCGTTGATATATAGGCAAGACATCGCACGACCCAGACATCGCAAGACAATAAAAATTTCCGCGACATCCCAGACACACCAGATATCCCAGACATACTGAGTGACCCGTTTTCTGATTTCTGATTGAGGAAGGCACGGCCGCCGCACGTGAGGGACACACGAGAGAGCCGGCTGCTCCTGGTGCTGCTGATCGCCATCGCGTTCGCTTTGATCACGGTGGACATCCGGGGTGGAGAGGATTCGCCGGCCCAGGGTGCCCGCCAGGCCGCCGCGAAGGTCTTCGGCCCGGTGGAGAACGGCGTCTCCGGAGCGGTCGATCCGATCGGCAACGCCATAAGCGCGGTACGCGACTCCGGAGCCCGGCACGACCGGATCAGCCGGCTCGAGCGGGAGAACGCGGCGCTGAAGGCGAAGCTCGGCAGCGACGACCGCAACCGCAGCAAGATCCACCAGCTCGACAGCATGCTGAAGACCGCCGGAGCCGGCCAGTACGGCATCAAGGGGGCGCAGGTCATCGCCATAGGGTCCGCACAGGGCTTCTCCTGGACCGTGACCATCGACGCGGGTGCCAGTGACGGCATCAAGCGCGACATGACCGTCCTCAACGGGGACGGGCTCGTCGGCCGCGTCACCACCGTCGGCCCCAACACCGCGACGGTGCTGCTCGCCAACGACCCCGACTTCACCGTCGGCACCCGCATGGAGAAGACCGACGAGCTCGGCTTCGCGTCCGGCCAGGGCGACCGCCCGCTGCGCGTCCAGCTGCTCAACGGCAAGGCCAAGGTCAAGAAGGGCGACCGCCTCGTCACCTTCGGCTCGCAGGCCGACAAGCCCTTCGTACCCGGCGTCCCGGTCGGCCGGGTCGTCCGCGTGGACCCGTCCGGCGGCGACCTGACCCGTACCGTCTACGTCCAGCCGTACGTCGGCTTCACCAAGCTCGACATCGTCGGCATCGTCGTCCAGGCCCCGCGCACCGACCCGCGCGACCAGGTCCTGCCCGCCAAGCCGAAGCCCGCGCCGACCGTCACGGTCACCGCGACCCCCTCGGCGCCCGCGAACGGCGAGAACCCGGCCCAGAACGATCCGGCCCAGAACAACCAGGCGGGGAACGACGAAGCCGGCGGCGACCCGGCCCGGAACAACCCGGCAGACACCGACGCGGCCGGCGACAACGCGGCCGACGACACCGACCAGTAGCAGGGGGACCCGAGAAACATGCGCGTCAACCGGATCCTCCTGTCCTCCGTCCTCGTCGTCGTCGCCCTGGTCGTCCAGGTCTGCATCCTGTCCCGGCTCCAACTGCCCGGCGCCGTACCCGACCTGCTGCTCCTGACCGTCCTCGGGCTCGCGCTCGTCTACGGACACGTCGGCGGCGCCCTCGTCGGCTTCGGCGCCGGACTCCTCGCCGACATCGCCCCGCCCGCCGACCACGCGGCCGGCCGCTACGCCCTCGTCCTGTGCGTCATCGGCTACCTCGCCGGCCTCGCCAAGCCCGACAACGGACGGCTGCGGACCGCCTCGGGCCCCATGCTCGTCGTGGTCGCCGCCGCCGTCGGCACCACCCTCCTGTACGCGGGCGTCGGCGCCCTCGTCGGAGACACCGCGGCCCGCCACGTCGGCCTCGGCAGCCTGCTCTTCACGGCCGCGCTCTACGACCTGCTGCTCGCCCCGTTCGTCGTGCCCGGCGTCATGGCCCTCGCCAGACGCGCCGAGAACGATCCGCTGGCCGACAGCGCGGGCGGCGGCTCCAAGGCCACCGACGTCTCCGCCGGCTGGCTCTCCTCCGGCACCGGGCTGCGCATCGGCAGCCAGCGCGGCGGACTGCGGATGAAGGCCGTCAAGGCGCGCTCGGCGCGCGCGGGACGCATCAAGGGGGTCAAGCGCCTGTGACCAACATTCCTGAGACCGGACGGACGCCCCGCGTCCAGATCCGCCTCATCGTGCTGCAGATCCTCGTCCTCTCGCTCCTGCTCACCCTCGGCGGCCGCCTCTGGTACCTCCAGGTGCGCAACGGGGACGAGTACGCCAAGGAAGCCTCCGGCAACCACGTCCAGCAGGTCGTCACCCCCGCCGTGCGCGGCTCGATCCTCGACGCCCGCGGCATCCCCCTCGCCGACAACGAGACCCGCCTCGTGGTCTCCGCCTCCCGCACCGACCTGATGAAGATGGAGGACGACGGCAAGGGCGTCCTCACCAAGCTCGCCGACGTCCTCGGGATGAAGCCCAAGGAGGTCATGGAGAAGGTCCGGCTGTGCGACGCCAAGACGCCGCAGCCCTGCTGGAACGGCTCGCCGTACCAGCCCATCCCCATCACCGACGAGGCCACCCCCAAGCAGGCCCTGCAGATCCGCGAGCGCGGCGAGGACTTCCCCGGCATCACCGCCGAGCCCACCGCCGTCCGCCGCTACGCGGGCCCCGGCGGCTCCAACACCGCACAGGTCCTCGGCTACCTCTCCCCGGTCACCGACGCCGAGATCGAGCAGGCCAAGGACACCGAGTCCCCGTACCTGCGCTCCGACCAGGTCGGCCGCTCCGGCCTGGAGCGCACGTACGACAAGGAACTGCGCGGCAAGGCCGGCGTCACCCGCTACGAGGTCGACAACCTCGGCCGGGTCATCGGCCGCGCCAAGAGCGACGACGCCCAGCCCGGCGCCAACGTCGTCACCTCCATCGACGCCCGCGTCCAGTCCGTCGCCGAGTACGAGCTCAACGAGGCGATGAAGGCCGCCCGCCACGAGTTCGACAAGAACACCGGCGAGAACTACAAGGCCGACTCCGGCGCCGTCGTCGTCATGGAGGCCAAGACCGGCCGCGTCGTCGCCATGGCCTCCAACCCGTCCTACGACCCGAACGCCTGGGTCGGCGGCATCAGCGGCAAGGACTACGCCCAGCTCACCGGCAAGAAGTCCAACTACCCGCTGCTCAACCGCGCCACCCAGGGCCAGGCCGCACCCGGCTCCATCTTCAAGGTCGTCTCGACGACCGCCGCGGTCAACGCGGGCTACCCGTTCAACGGCCGCTACCCCTGCACCAGCTCGTACTCGATCGGCAACCAGGTCTTCAAGAACTTCGAGTCGGAGAACTTCGGCCCGATCAACCTCGGCCGCGCCCTCGAGGTCTCCTGCGACACCGTCTTCTACGGACTCGCGCACAACGAGTGGAAGAAGGACGGCGGCACCAAGCCGAAGAAGAACGCCAACGACTGGTTCTTCAAGACCGCCAAGCAGTTCGGCCTCAGCAAGAAGACCGGCATCGACCTGCCCAGCGAGGTCAGCGGCCGCATCCCGGACCGCAAGTGGAAGCAGGACTTCTGGAAGGCCAACAAGGACGCCTGGTGCAAGGCTGCCAAGAAGGGCGGTGACTACATCCAGCGGCTCTCCTACGAGAACTGCCTGGAGGGCAACCAGATGCGCGCCGGTGACGAGGTCAACTACTCCATCGGCCAGGGCGACACCCTCGTCACCCCCATCCAGATGGCGTCGATCTACGCGGCGATCTCCAACGGCGGCACCCTGCACCGGCCCGAGGTCGGCAAGGCCGTCATCAGCCCCGACGGCAAGCAGGTCACCGAGCTCCAGCCGAAGGTCAACGGGAAGCTCCCGATGACCAAGAAGACCCGCGACGAGATAGACGAAGCACTGGCGGGAGTGGCGACCCGCGGTACGGCGGCCTGGCGCTTCGGCGGCTGGCCCCAGGACAAGATCCCGATGCACGCCAAGACGGGTACGGCCGAGGTCTACGGCAAGCAGACCACCTCGTGGTTCGCGACGTACACCAAGGAGTACTCGATCGTCATGACGATCTCCCAGGGTGGTACCGGTTCCGGCGCGTCCGGACCGGCCGTCCGCAAGATCTACGACGCCATCTACGGCCTCGACGAGAACGGCAAGCAGAACAAGAAGAAGGCCCTGCTGCCCTCGCCGCAGACCTCCCTGCCGAAGATCGGGTCCGACGGCTCGATCGACGCGCCGAAGATCGAACCGTACGCGCCGCAGAAGGAGGAGCCGCCCGCCGAGCAGGAACTCGCCGCCGCGCTGCCCGCCTCCACGTACGGCAGGAGGGACTGACCACCCATGGCCGGCACCAATGGCTTCTCCGTCTCCGGGTACGGGCCCCAGCGCTCCACCATGTCGCGGCTCATGGCCCGCGACTCGCTCGCCCGGCGGCTCGACTGGCCGATACTGCTCTCCGCGGTCACGCTCTCCCTCATCGGCGCCGCGCTCGTCTACTCGGCGACCCGCAACCGCACCGAGCTCAACCAGGGCGACCCGTACTACTTCCTCTTCCGGCACCTGCTCAACACCGGCATCGGGTTCGCGCTGATGGTCGGCACGATCTGGCTCGGCCACCGCACCCTGCGCACCGCCGTCCCGATCCTCTACGGCATCTCCGTCTTCCTGGTGCTGCTCGTCCTCACCCCGCTCGGCGCGACGGTGAACGGCGCGCACGCCTGGATCATCATCGGCGGCGGCTTCTCGCTGCAGCCCTCCGAGTTCGTGAAGATCACGATCATCCTCGGGATGGCGATGCTGCTCGCGGCGCGCGTCGACGCCGGTGACCGGGAGCACCCCGACCACCGGACCGTCATGCAGGCCCTCGGGCTCGCCGCCGTCCCCATGATGATCGTCATGCTGATGCCGGACCTCGGGTCCGTCATGGTCATGGTGATGATCGTGCTCGGCGTGCTGCTCTCCTCCGGGGCGTCCAACCGGTGGGTGCTCGGGCTCATCGGCGTCGGCGCGGCCGGGGCCGTCGCCGTCTGGAAGCTCGGCGTCCTCGACGACTACCAGATCGCCCGGTTCGCGGCGTTCGCCAACCCGGCGCTCGACCCCGCCGGTGTCGGCTACAACACCAACCAGGCGCGCATCGCGATCGGCTCCGGCGGGCTCACCGGCTCCGGGCTCTTCCACGGCTCGCAGACCACCGGGCAGTTCGTGCCCGAGCAGCAGACGGACTTCGTGTTCACCGTCGCCGGCGAGGAGCTCGGGTTCGTCGGGGCGGGTGCGATCGTGCTGCTCCTCGGTGTCCTGCTGTGGCGGGCCTGTCGCATCGCCCGCGAGACGACGGAGCTGTACGGCACGATCGTCGCCGCCGGCATCATCGCCTGGTTCGCCTTCCAGGCCTTCGAGAACATCGGCATGACGCTCGGCATCATGCCCGTGGCGGGCCTGCCGCTGCCCTTCGTCTCGTACGGAGGCTCGTCGATGTTCGCCGTGTGGGTGGCGGTGGGACTGCTCCAGTCGATTCGGGTGCAGCGGCCCATGTCGGCGTAGCCCTCCGGGGGTTCGGCCGTTATTTGTGCGCGCGGGGTCGGTTGTCTGGGGTGGGGTTCGGGTGCCCCGGCCCGCCGTAGCGACTGCGGGTCGTCGCCGTTGGGTTGAGGGTCGGCCGGGTGCCGTGGGGTCGCCGTTGGGGCTGAGAGAGTTGTCGCGGGGTGCGGCGTCGTCGTGGTTGGTCGCGCAGTTCCCCGCGCCCCTGGCGGCGCCTGTCTGTCTCGGCGCGCTTTGCCTCCGGCGCCGGCCCTTTGCATTGGCCCGCCGCCAGCTCCCACCCGCCCGCCCCCTCCGGGGGCGTCGGCCCGGCGCCCGGCCCTTGTCGGAACTCCAACCCTCGGGCTCGCATGCGATCGCCTTGGCCCTGTTGCTCGCGCGGTTCGCCGCGCCCCTGGCGGCGCCTTCTGCCCCGGCGTGTTTCGCCTCCCGGGGCTGGCCCTCTGGCCTGGCCCGCCGCCAGCTCCCACCCGCCCGCCCCCTCCGGGGGCGTCGGCCCGGCGCCCAGCCCTTGTCGGAACTCCAACCCTCGGGCTCGCATGCGATCTCCTTGGCCCTGTTGCTCGCGCGGTTTCCCGCGCCCCTGGCGGCGCTTGTGTGGCCCGGCGTGTTTCGCCTCCCGGAGCCGGCCCTCTGGCCTGGCCCGTCGCCAGCTCCCGCCCGCCCGCCCCCTCCGGGGGCGTCGGCCCGGCGCCCGGCCTTGGGCGGAACTCCAGCCCCCGGGTTCGCATGCGATCGCCCTGGCCTCTGGTCAGTACTCCGGTCCTGGGTGCGCAGTCTGCCGCCTGGGGCGGCCCCCTTCGGCTGGAGCGGCGCCGCCGCCGTAGTGGCTGAGGGTGGTCGTGGGATGCGGCGTCGTCGTGGTTGGTCGCGCAGTTCCCCGCGCCCCTGGCGGCGCTTGTCTGGCTCCGCGTGTTTCGCCTCCCGGAGCTGGCCTACGGGCCTGGCCCGCCCCCTTCTCCCACC
>NZ_JBHYTK010000084.1:8226-33801 GCF_042749255.1 Streptomyces sp. NPDC059524
CGCGGGGCGGGGGCTGCGGGGCGGGCCCCGCCCCACGCCCCCCCCCGCCCCCCCCCGCGGGGGGGCTCGGCCCGGCCCCCCGCCTCGGGCAGTACCCCGGGCGGGGGTACGTGTTCGACACCCTCCCCTTGAATCAGCACTCCAGTCCTGGGTGCCCTTGTCCCTTGGGCGGTCTGGAGGCCGGGGCGCACCCCGGTGCCGGTCCAGAGGCCTCAGCTACAGCGGCGTCGCGGGGCGCGGCGTCGTTGTGGTTGGTCGCGCAGTTCCCCGCGCCCCTGGCGGCGCCTGTCTGCCCCGGCGCCTTTCGCCTTCGGCGCGGGCCCTGGCCCGCCCCCAGCCAGCCCTTCCAGGACGTTCGGCCGGCGCCCAGCCGTTGGGCAGCAGTTCAGCGCCAGGTACGCGTTCCAGTGGCGCCGGCCGTGCGGCAGCACTTCTGCCTTGGTTCCGACGCGGGCGTCGCGTCGTCTTGGACAGTCACGCAGTGCCTGCGGGCCGGCCTCTTCGCCCACGGCCTGTTCCAGGGGTGTTCGGCCCAGCCTTCCGCCTCGGGAGGTACCCCAGGCCGGGGTGTGTGCCCGGTTGCCCTCGCCGTGGGCCAGCGCTCCGGCCCCGGGTGCGCTTTTGGTCGTCCTGGCCGGGGGGTCTCGGCTACGGGAGGCTGGTCGCGCCCGCGGGGCGCAGGCGTACATCGATGCTGCTCCGCGCCCCGGTGGGGCGTGCCAGGTGCCGGGCCGACGGCCCCCGGAGGGGGCGGGCGGGTGGGAGAGGGGCTGGGGCCAGGCGTGGGTTCGGGGCGGCGCCCCCGCGCGACGGTGACCGGTTCGATGGTGCTGCGAGTCCAGCGGTGCCGCTAGAGGGGCGAGCATCGTTGCCGGGTGCCGGGTGCCGGGTGCCGGGTGCCGGGTGCCGGGTTGTCGTGGCGGGGGCGCGCCCGCGTCATTGGGCCGCACAGGAGAGGTGGCTCCGCGCCCCGGTGGGGCGTGCCAGGTGCCGGGCCGACGGCCCCCGGAGGGGGCGGGCGGGTGGGAGAGGGGCTGGGGCCAGGATCGGGTTCGGGGCGGTGCCCTCGGGTGACCGGTGACCCGGTCGGGGCGAGAACGGGGTGCCGGGTGCCGAACGGCCCGCGCCGGGGGCCTTTCCGGTGCCCCCGCGGGGCGGGGCCGCACAGAACCGTGTGGCGGTGCCGCGCTTCGAGGGAGCGACGGTTCCGGTGACCCCTGAGGGCCCCGGCGGGTGACGTGGTCTTTTCGGTGTCGGGGTGGGCGACTAAGTTCGGGTTATGGCGGAGACGAAGCGCGAGGTCGAGCTGAAGTACGACGCCCCTGGGGAGTCGTTCCGGCTGCCTGATCTGCGCAAGGTGGCGGGAGTGGACGGCGTCGTCGGCAAGGGCGTCGTGGAGCTAGACGCCCTCTACTACGACACCGCCGACCAGCGCCTCGCCGCCGACCACATCACCCTGCGCCACCGCACCGGAGGCGACGACGAGGGCTGGCACCTCAAGCTTCCGGTCGCGCTCGCCGAGGGCGTCCGCGACGAGGTGCGGGCCCCGCTGACCGACGGCCCCGTACCCCGCGCCCTCGCCGGCCTTGTCCGCTCCCGTGTCCGCGACGACGCCCTCGTCCCCGTGATCCGGCTCCGTTCCACCCGCGAGGTGACCGAGCTGACCGGCGCCGACGGCGCCCCGCTCGCCGAGGTCAGCGTCGACGCCGTCCGCGCCGAGCGGCCCGGCGGCGAAGATCCTGTCACGTGGACGGAGGTCGAGGTCGAGCTGGCGGACGGCGGCGACCCGGAGCTGCTCGCGAAGGTCGGCAAGCGGCTGCGCAAGGCCGGCCTGCACCGCTCCGCCGCCTCCTCCAAACTGGCCCGCGCCCTCAAGGAGACCGGCGCGGCACGCGAACCGGCCCCGGCGCCGAAGCCCCCGGGCAAGAAGGCCGGCGCCCACGTCCTGGCCCGCGTCCGCTCCCAGCGCGACGCCCTCGTCGACCTCGACCCCGCCGTCCGCCGCGATCTCCCCGACTCCGTGCACCAGATGCGGGTCGCCACCCGACGGCTGCGCAGCGCCTTCAAGACGTACAAGAAGATCCTCGACCCGGACGTCACCGGGCCGCTCGGCGAGGAGCTGAAGTGGCTCGCGGCCGAGCTGGGCATCGACCGGGACCGCGAGGTGCTGACCGAGCGCATCACCGGCCGCATCGACGAGCTGCCCCGCCCGCTGCTGCTCGGCCCGGTCCGCGGCCGGCTCCGCACCTGGGCGACGGCCCGCCGCCACGGCTCGCGCCGGCACACCGTCGCCGTGCTCGACAGCAAGCGGTACCTCGCTCTTCTCGACGGGCTCGACACCCTGCTCGCCGATCCGCCGCTGCGCGCGAAGCGGGCCGCCCGCCCCGCAGCCGAGCTGCTCGCCGACGCCGCGCTGCGCGACCACGCCAGGCTCGCGGCCCGCGTCGAGCACGCCCTCGCCCTCGACCCCGGCCCCGAGCGCGACCGCGCGATGCACGAGGCCCGCAAGGCCGCCAAGCGCGCCCGGTACGCGGGGGAGACGGCGGAGCCCGCGCTCGGCAAGCAGGCCCGGCGCTTCGCCCGCCGGATGAAGGACGTCCAGACGGTGCTCGGCGACCACCAGGACAGCGTCGTGGCCCGCGAGGCCCTGCGCGACCTCGCGGTTCAGGCGCACGCGGCGGGGGAGAGCGCCTTCACCTGGGGCCTGCTGTACGGGCAGGAGCAGGCGACGGCGGCGCGCCGGGAGGCCGAGCTGCCGGGGGTGTGGCGAAGGGCGGCGGAGGTCCGCCTTTCGGCGGGTTAGGCTTGAGGGTCACCCCTGTCAGCTCACGAAGGTCCACGGTTATGCCTGCCGAAGCCGCCGCCGCGGCGCCCCAAGCCGTCGAGTCTGTGTTCCCGCAGCTCGAAGCGCTGCTCCCGCATGTGCAGAAGCCGATCCAGTACGTCGGCGGAGAGCTCAACTCCACGGTCAAGCCGTGGGAGTCCTCCGACGTCCGCTGGGCGCTGATGTACCCCGACGCCTACGAGGTCGGTCTGCCCAACCAGGGCGTCATGATCCTCTACGAGGTCCTCAACGAGCGCGAGGGCGTCCTCGCCGAGCGCACGTACAGCGTGTGGCCGGACCTCGAGGCCCTGATGCGTGAGCACGGCGTGCCGCAGTTCACGGTCGACTCGCACCGCCCGGTGAAGGCCTTCGACGTCTTCGGCCTCAGCTTCTCCACCGAGCTGGGGTACACGAACATGCTGACGGCCCTGGACCTGGCGGGCATCCCGCTCCGGTCCGCGGACCGTACGCTCGAGGACCCGATCGTCCTCGCGGGCGGCCACGCGGCGTTCAACCCGGAGCCGATCGCGGACTTCATCGACGCCGCGATCATCGGCGACGGCGAGCAGGCCGTGCTCGACATGACGGAGATCATCCGCGCGTGGAAGGCCGAGGGCCGGCCCGGCGGCCGCGAGGAGGTCCTCTTCCGCCTCGCGAAGACGGGGAACGTGTACATCCCCGCGTTCTACGACGTCGAGTACCTGCCCGACGGCCGCATCGGCCGCGTCGTGCCGAACAAGTCGGGCGTCCCGTGGCGCGTGTCCAAGCACACGGTCATGGACCTCGACGAGTGGCCGTACCCGAAGCAGCCCCTCGTGCCGCTCGCCGAGACGGTGCACGAGCGGATGTCCGTCGAGATCTTCCGCGGCTGCACCCGCGGCTGCCGTTTCTGCCAGGCCGGCATGATCACGCGCCCCGTGCGGGAGCGAAGCATCACCGGCATCGGCGACATGGTCGAGAAGGGTCTCAAGGCGACCGGCTTCGAAGAGGTCGGCCTGCTGTCCCTGTCCTCCGCGGACCATTCGGAGATCGGCGACATCGCCAAGGGTCTGGCCGACCGCTACGAGGAAGACAAGATCGGCCTGTCGCTGCCGTCGACCCGCGTCGACGCGTTCAACGTCGACCTGGCCAACGAGCTGACCCGCAACGGCCGCCGCTCGGGCCTCACCTTCGCCCCCGAGGGCGGCAGTGAGCGCATGCGCAAGGTCATCAACAAGATGGTCAGCGAAGAGGACCTCATCCGTACGGTCTCGACGGCGTACGGCAACGGCTGGCGCCAGGTGAAGCTGTACTTCATGTGCGGCCTGCCGACCGAGACCGACGAGGACGTCCTGCAGATCGCCGACATGGCGATGAACGTGATCCAGAAGGGCCGCGAGGTCTCCGGGTCCAACGACATCCGCTGCACGGTCTCCATCGGCGGCTTCGTGCCCAAGCCGCACACCCCGTTCCAGTGGGCCCCGCAGCTCTCCTCCGAGGAGACGGACGCCCGCCTGGAGAAGCTCCGCGACAAGATCCGCGGCGACAAGAAGTACGGCCGCTCCATCGGCTTCCGCTACCACGACGGCAAGCCGGGCATCGTCGAGGGCCTGCTCTCCCGCGGCGACCGCCGCATCGGCGACGTCATCCGCGCCGTCTACGAGGACGGCGGCCGCTTCGACGGCTGGCGCGAGCACTTCTCGTACGACCGCTGGATGCAGAGCGCCGACAAGGAGCTCGCCAAGTACGGCGTCGACGTCGACTGGTACACGACGCGCGAGCGCACGTACGAGGAGGTCCTGCCCTGGGACCACCTGGACTCCGGTCTCGACAAGGACTGGCTCTGGGAGGACTGGCAGGACTCGCTCGACGAGACCGAGGTCGAGGACTGCCGCTGGACCCCGTGCTTCGACTGCGGCGTCTGCCCGGCGATGGACACCAGCATCCAGATCGGCCCCACCGGCAAGAAGCTGCTGCCGCTCACCGTGGTGAAGTAGGCGAAGCAGCTGAAGTAGCCGCGCCCGCCCGCGTGTTGGAGCCCCCTTCCGGCCTGGAAGGGGGCTCCCGCATATCCCGGGGTCGCATGCCGGGCGGGGCGGCCGCCGGATAAATTGGCGGGATGAGTCGTCGCTCCGCCGGATTCGTCAACACCTGGGCCGAAGTGCAGCGTCAGCGCCAGCGGCAGTACGAGGCCGAGCAGCGCAGGCTCCGTGAGGCGGACCGGCAGGCGCGCGCGTACCAGCGGCACGCCGCCCAGGAGTACAAGCAGTACCGCCAGGCCGAGGCGGCACGGCGCACGGCGGAGCTCGACGCCCGCGTGGCCGCGCTCCAGGGGCTGCTCGCCGAGGGCTGCGGCGCCCCCGCCTTCTCGGCGCAGGCCCTGCTGCGGTCCGCGGAGATCACCCCGTTCGACCCCGGCCCGCTCGCCCATCCCGTACCGCTGCCCGCCCCGCACCAGTTCCAGGCGCAGGGCGGCTGGACCGCGGCCCGGCGCGCGCAGGCGCAGGCCGAGGCCCAGGCCCGCTACGAGCACGCCTGGCACGCGGCGCAGGCCGCCGAGGCCCAGCGGCAGCAGCGACTGGCCGCCGCCCGGCAGGAGCACACCCGCGCCGCCGAGGCCCACCTGACGGAGGTCCGCCGGCACAACGCGGCGATCACCGAGGCCGTCGACGGCGTCCGGCAGGGCGACGCCGAGTCCGTCGTCGAGTACTTCTCCGCCGCCCTCTACGCGTCGACCGCCTGGCCCGAGGGATTCCCCCGCCAGGTCACGGCCGCCTACGACGCCGCCGCGCGGCAGCTGGTGCTCGACTGGGAGCTGCCCGGCTACGACGTCGTGCCCGAGGCGAAGGCCGTGCGCTATGTGCCGGCGCAGGACCAGGACAAGGAGACCGCCCGCCCCGTCACCCAACGGCGCGCCCTGTACCGGGAGGTCCTGGCGCAGAGCGTGCTGCTCGTCCTGCGGCAGCTCTTCGCGGCGGACGAGTACGGCGTCCTCGACTCGGTCGCGCTCAACGGCTTCGTCGGCGCGCCGGACCCCGCGACCGGCCGCCACGGACAGATCTTCCTGGCCACCGTCATGGCCCGGCGGGAGGACTTCACCGAGCTGCGCCTCGCGCGGGTCGACCCCGTCAGCTGTCTGACGGACGCGCTGCGCGGGCAGCTCACGGCCCGGCCCGACCAGCTCACCCCGATACGCCCGGCGCGCCGGCCCCGTGACGTCGGGGACCAGGTGGTCACGCACGGCGGCGCCGGCGAGGAGCCGGACCTGTACGCCATGGACCCGCTCGCCTTCGAGGACCTCGTCGCCGAACTGTTCCGCGCGATGGGCATGGAGGCGGTCACCACACAGCGCTCGAACGACGGCGGCGGCGGCGTCGGCGCCCTCGACCCGGCGCCGCGCCCCGGCGGCCCGGCGGGGTCCACCCGCCCGCGGGCGGAGGGCGGCACCCTGACCCGGCCGGTGACCGGTGTGCGGGCCGGGCGCAGGCTCGTGCTCATCGGCCCCGATGCCGGGCGAACAGGCCCGTTCCGGGGTACCGCGTGACAATCGACATGAGCGAGGTGATTTCGATGCCGCTCCACGAGCAGTACGCACTGGACGCCTATCGGGCCGCCCAGCACGGCGAGCCCGCGCCCCCGGCGCCGGGCACGCACGACTGGGCCGTGTACCGCGAGCTCCGCGACTACCGCCGCTTCCGCGCGGTCCTGGCCGGCCACCGGTCCCACGGCCGCCTCCGCGCGGCCTTGAGGTCCCGTTTCGGCGGGTGACGCGCGGGGTGTATCCATCAGCGGCTCCGCCGCGCGGGCCGACCGGCCACGCCCCGCGGCGCCGCCGTGACCCCGCCCCCGCGCGGAGTGCTACGGCAGGCGTCGTACGAACTCCGCGACCGCCGCACGAACGTCCTCGGCGGTCCAGTCCAGGCCCGCCGCGGCCACCGTGACCTCCGTGAACGCCGTGCCGGGCGCCCCGGCGCCCGGGAACCAGCGCCCGAACAGGGACACCTTCGTCTCCTCGGCCTGCTCCACGGCGGCCTGCGTCAGCACCTCGGCCTCGTAGGGCAGCCACACCTGGAACTGGTGGGTGTGCGGTACCTCGGGGTTCACCCGCGACCACGCCACCCCGGCCGCGTCGAGGCCCTCCCGGATCGCCCGCGCCACCACGCGCGCGTGCCGCACGTACTCCGGCAGCCGCGGCAGCTCCCGGTCCAGGCCCGCCAGCGCCGCGATCGCCTGCGGGAACTGCTGGAAGACCTGGCCGCCGTAGCGGTGCCGCCAGGCCCTGGCCTCCTCGATCAGCGTCTCCGGGCCCGCGAGGACGGCGCCGCTGATCCCGCCGAGCGTCTTGTAGAGCGACACGTACACGGTGTCCGCGAGCCCCGCGATCTCGTCCAGCGGCCGCCCGAAGTGCTCCGTGCACTCCCACAGCCGGGCGCCGTCGAAGTGCACGACCGCGTCCCGCGCGCGGGCCGCCTCGCAGACCTCCTCCAGCTCCTCCCAGGAAGGCAGCAGATAGCCGGCGTCCCGCAGCGGCAGCTCGATCATCAGCGTGCCGAACGGCTCGTCCATGGCCTCGATCTCCGGCGCCGTGAACGGGCGCGGAGCGGTCGTCGGCTGCACCGTGCGCAGCCCGGCCACCGTGGTCAGCGACTCCCGCTCGTGCTGCTCGGGGTGCGCGAGCGGGTGCAGCGCGACCGTGCGGTTGCCGGTGCGGCCCGCCCAGCAGCGCAGCGCGACCTGCTGCGCCATCGTGCCGGTCGGGAAGAACGCGGCCGCCTCCTTGCCGAGCAGCCCGGCGACCCGCTCCTCCAGCTCGGCGACGATCCCGTTCCCGTAGAGGTCGACGCCCGCGTCCGCCGCGTCGCCCATCGCCGCGGCGATCTCCGCCATCCGCTCGCCCATCGTGGACTGGAGGTGCCGGTGCGCCAGGGTGTGCTCGGCGCCCCGGAACGCGGCCAGTCTCCGCGCGGCCCGCGCCGTCTCGTCGCTCTCGTGGTTTCCGCTCATGCCGGGATCATGTCGCACCCGTTCTCGTACGGGCGCACGATTTATGTACGGCCTCACGGTCCGTGGGCGACCGAGGCCCGTCCGGGCAGATAGCGTTAACATGACGAGAAATCGTCCGGTACCCCGAGCGGACTGGAACGGAAGGCCTCACCCCGTGATCCCTGCCTCTCCCGAACCCCGATCACCCCGACCCGAACCCACCGACCCGAAGGACCGTCCCGCGCGCCTGACCGTGGGCGTCGTCGGCGCCGGCCGGGTGGGTCCCGCGCTCGCCGCCTCCCTGGAACTGGCCGGGCACCGTCCCGTGGCCGCCTCCGGGGTCTCCGACGCCTCCGTGCGCCGCGCCGCCGCCCTGCTGCCCGACGTGCCGCTCGTGGCGCCCGCCGAGGTCCTCGCGCGGGCCGAGCTCGTCCTGCTGACCGTCCCGGACGACGCCCTGCCCGGCCTCGTCCAGGGCTTCGCCGAGACCGGCGCCGTCCGCCCCGGCCAGCTGATCGTGCACACCTCGGGGCGCTACGGGGCCAAGGTCCTCGACCCCCTGCTGCGGGCCGGCGCCCTGCCGCTCGCCCTGCACCCCGCGATGACGTTCACCGGCACCGCCGTCGACGTGCAGCGCCTGGCCGGCTGCTCCTTCGGCGTCACCGCCCCCGAGGAGCTGCGGCTCGCCGCCGAGGCCCTCGTCATCGAGATGGGCGGCGAGCCCGAGTGGATCGCCGAGGAGATGCGCCCGCTCTACCACGCGGCCCTCGCCCTCGGGGCGAACCACCTGGTCACCCTGGTCGCCGAGTCGATGGACCTGCTGCGCGACGCGGGCGTGAGCGCCCCCGACCGGATGCTCGGCCCGCTGCTGGGCGCCGCCCTCGACAACGCCCTGCGCTCAGGCGACGCCGCCCTCACCGGCCCCGTCGCACGCGGCGACGCGGGCACCGTCGCCGCGCACGTCACCGAGCTGCGCAAGCACGCCCCGGGGACCGTCGCCGGCTATCTCGCGATGGCCCGCGCGACCGCCGACCGCGCCCTCGCGCACGGACTGCTGAAGCCGGAGCTCGCCGAGGACCTCCTGGGCGTCCTCGCGACCGGCGCGGAGGAGACCCGATGAGCACGACCCTGGTCCACGAAGGCGCGGACCTGCGCACCCGCACCCGTACCGGACAGCGCGTCGTCGTCATGACGATGGGCGCCCTGCACGAGGGGCACGCCACCCTCATCCGCACGGCACGCGAGCGCGCGGGCGAGGACGGCGAGGTCGTCGTCACCGTCTTTGTGAACCCGCTGCAGTTCGGCGCGGGCGAGGACCTCGACCGGTACCCGCGCACCCTGGACGCCGACCTGAAGATCGCCGAACAGGCGGGCGCGGACCTCGTGTTCGCCCCGTCCGCCGACGAGGTCTACCCGGGCGGCGAGCCCCAGGTGCGGATCACCGCGGGCCCCATGGGCGAGCGCCTCGAAGGCGCGGCACGGCCCGGCCACTTCGACGGCATGCTCACCGTCGTCGCCAAGCTGCTGCACCTCACGCGCGCGGACGTCGCCCTGTTCGGCCAGAAGGACGCCCAGCAGCTCGCCCTGATCCGCCGCATGGCGCGCGACCTGAACTTCGACGTCGAGATCGGCGCCGTGCCCACCGTCCGCGAGCCCGACGGCCTGGCCCTGTCCTCGCGCAACCGCTACCTGTCGCCCGAAGAGCGCCGCAGCGCGCTCGCCCTGTCCCGTGCCCTGTTCGCGGGCCGCGACCGGCACGCCGCGCAGGAGGCGCTGCGCGCGCGGGCCGCCGAGATCCCCACCACGCGCGCCCGCGCCCGCGCGCTCGACCGCATCGGCGAGTCCCGCGCGGCCGCCGACGCGCACGCCGTCGCCTCTCCGGGCGGCCCCGCCGCCATCCTCGCCGCGGCCCGGCACGTCCTCGACGAGGCCGCCAGGGCGCGGCCCCCCGTCAAGCTCGACTACATCGCCCTCGTCGACCCGTCCGACTTCACGGACGTCGCCGACGGCTTCGAGGGCGAGGCCGTCCTCGCGCTCGCCGCCCGCGTGGGCACCACCCGGCTGATCGACAACCTGCCTCTGACGTTCGGAGCCCGCCCATGAACGCCTTCTCAGGAACCGGCATACGGCTGCACGCGCCCGCCCCGGGCTGGTCCGTGGACGCCGATGTCGTGGTCGTCGGCTCCGGCGTGGCCGGCCTGACCGCCGCGCTGCGCTGCGAGGCGGCGGGCCTGCGCACCGTCGTCGTCACCAAGGCCCGCCTCGACGACGGCTCCACCCGCTGGGCCCAGGGCGGCGTCGCGGCCGCCCTCGGTGACGGCGACACCCCCGAGCAGCACCTCGACGACACCCTCGTCGCGGGCGTGGGCCTGTGCGACGAGCGGGCGGTGCGCACCCTGGTCACCGAGGGCCCCGGCGCCGTACGCCGCCTCATCGAGACCGGCGCCCACTTCGACGAGACCGACGGCGAGCTCCAGCTGACCCGCGAGGGCGGCCACCACCGCCGCCGCATCGCCCATGCGGGCGGCGACGCGACGGGCGCCGAGATCTCCCGCGCCCTCGTCGAAGCGGTCCGCACGCGCGGCATCCGCACGGTGGAGAACGCGCTGGTCCTGGACCTCCTCACCGACGCCGAGGGCCGGACGGCCGGGGTCACCCTGCACGTCATGGGCGAGGGCCAGCACGACGGCGTCGGCGCCGTCCTCGCCCCGGCCGTCGTCCTCGCGACCGGCGGCATGGGCCAGGTCTTCTCCGCGACGACCAACCCGCACGTGTCCACGGGCGACGGCGTCGCGCTCGCCCTGCGCGCGGGCGCCGAGGTCAGCGACCTGGAGTTCGTCCAGTTCCACCCGACCGTGCTCTTCCTCGGCAAGGGCGCCGAGGGCCAGCAGCCGCTCGTCTCCGAGGCCGTGCGCGGCGAGGGCGCCCACCTCGTCGACGCGGACGGCGTGCGCTTCATGGTGGGCCAGCACGAGCTCGCCGAACTGGCGCCCCGCGACATCGTCGCCAAGGGCATCACGCGCCGCATGCTGGAGCAGGACACCGACCACATGTACCTGGACGCGCGGCACTTCGGCGCGGACATGTGGGAGCAGCGCTTCCCGACGATCCTGGCCGCCTGCCGCGCCCACGGCATCGACCCGGTCACCGAGCCGATCCCGATCGCCCCGGCCGCGCACTACGCCTCCGGGGGCGTCCGCACCGACCTGCACGGCCGCACCACCATCCCCGGCCTGTACGCGTGCGGCGAGGTCGCCTGCACCGGCGTCCACGGGGCGAACCGGCTGGCGTCCAACTCCCTCCTGGAGGGCCTGGTCTACGCCGAGCGGATCGCGGCCGACATCCAGGAGCGGGCCGCCGCGGAGGGCCTCCACGCGCGCGTGCCGGTGCCCGTGCCGCAGCCCGCGACGCCGGAGCACCCGCTGATGCCGCCCGAGGCCCGGTTCACCATCCAGCGCGTGATGACGCAGGGCGCCGGAGTGCTGCGCTCCGCCGACTCGCTCGCCGAGGCCGCGGCCCAGCTCGGCCGGCTGCACGCGGAGGCGGCCAGCGCCCTCGCCGAGAACGGCAAGACGTCCGAGCCCGGCGTCGACACCTGGGAGGCCACGAACCTCCTGTGCGTGGCCCGCGTCCTGGTCGCCGCCGCCCGCCGCCGCGAGGAGACCCGCGGCTGCCACTGGCGCGAGGACCACGCGGACCGGGACGACATCAACTGGCGGCGCCACATCGTCGTACGCCTCAACCCGGACCGCACTCTGGCCACACACACCACTCAGACCGCAGACTTCCCCGCAACGGCAAACCTTCAGGAGCAGTGACCGACGTGAGCGCCACCCCCGACCTCCCCCTGGCGAACGCCTGTGGCGACAGCTGCGGCTGCGCGCACGAAGGCGCCGACGACGCGATGGAGTGCGGCCTCGACCCGTCGCTCGCCCAGCTCCTGGCCGACGCGGGCCTCGACCCCGTGGAGGTCGAGGACATCGCGCACATGGCGATCGCCGAGGACCTCGACGGCGGCGTCGACGTCACCACCGTCGCCACGATCCCCGAAGAGGCCGTCGCCACCGCCGACTTCACCGCCCGCGAGGACGGCGTCGTGGCCGGCCTGCGGATCGCCGAGGCCGTCATCTCCGTGGTGGCCACCGACGAGTTCGAGGTCGAGCGGCACGCCGAGGACGGCGACCGGGTCACCGCGGGACAGAAGCTCCTGTCGGTCACCACCCGCACCCGCGACCTGCTCACCGCCGAGCGCAGCGCGCTCAACATCGCGTGCCGCCTGTCCGGCATCGCCACGGCCACGCGCGCGTGGGCGGACGCCCTGGAGGGCACCAAGGCCAAGGTCCGCGACACCCGCAAGACGACGCCGGGCCTGCGCTCCCTGGAGAAGTACGCGGTCCGCATGGGCGGCGGCGTCAACCACCGCATGTCCCTGTCGGACGCGGCCCTGGTCAAGGACAACCACGTGGTCGCCGCCGGCGGCGTCTCGCAGGCCTTCCAGGCCGTCCGCGAGGCCTTCCCCGGCCTGGCCATCGAGGTCGAGGTCGACACCCTGCACCAGCTGCGCGAGGTCCTCGACGCGGGCGCCGACCTGATCCTCCTGGACAACTTCACGCCGCTGGAGACCGAGGAGGCCGTCGCGCTCACCGCGGGCCGGGCCCTCCTGGAGTCCTCGGGCCGCCTCACGCTGGAGAACGCGGCGGTGTACGCGAGGACCGGCGTCGACTTCCTGGCCGTCGGCGCCCTCACCCACTCCTCGCCGACCTTCGACATCGGCCTCGACCTGCGCGAAGCGAAGTGATCACGCCCCCATGCTGCTGACCATCGACGTGGGCAACACCCACACCGTCCTCGGCCTGTTCGACGGCGAGGAGATCGTCGAGCACTGGCGCATCTCCACGGACTCCCGCCGCACGGCCGACGAACTCGCCGTCCTGCTGCAGGGCCTGATGGGCATGCACCCGCTGCTCGGCGACGAACTCGGCGACGGCATCGACGGCATCGCCATCTGCTCGACCGTCCCGGCGGTCCTGCACGAGCTGCGCGAGGTCACCCGCCGCTACTACGGCGACGTGCCCGCCATCCTGGTCGAGCCGGGCATCAAGACCGGCGTCCCGATCCTGATGGACAACCCGAAGGAGGTCGGCGCCGACCGCATCATCAACGCGGTCGCGGCCGTCGAGCTCTACGGCGGCCCCGCGATCGTCGTCGACTTCGGCACGGCGACGACGTTCGACGCGGTGTCCGCACGCGGCGAGTACGCGGGCGGCGTGATCGCCCCCGGCATCGAGATCTCCGTCGAGGCCCTCGGGGTGCGCGGCGCCCAGCTCCGCAAGATCGAACTGGCCCGCCCGCGCAGCGTCATCGGCAAGAACACGGTGGAGGCCATGCAGGCCGGCATCGTCTACGGTTTCGCGGGCCAGGTCGACGGCGTGGTGAACCGGATGGCGCGCGAACTGGCCGACGACCCGGACGACGTCACGGTCATCGCGACGGGCGGACTCGCGCCCATGGTGCTCGGCGAGGCCTCGGCCATCGACGAGCACGAGCCGTGGCTGACCCTGATCGGCCTGCGCCTCGTCTACGAGCGCAACGTCTCACGCGCCTGAGCCGCGGCACCCCACACCTGGCCGCGGCACTCCACAACTCAACCGGGGGACCCCACGCGTGACCGTCATACGTAGCACCGCCGCCCGGGCGGCGGCCCTCGCCCTGCTGTTCACGGCGGCCCTGTTCGGTGCCTCGGCGGCCCCGGCGCGGGCCGACGGGGCGGCCGTCGCACTGCACGTGCCGGAGAACGCGTACCTCACGAAGCGCGGCGTCGGCCCGACCGGAGGCACGCGGATCTGGCTCGACCCGAGCCCCGGCGGCGGCCTCGCCACCCGGGCCGGCGTCGAGCTGAAGGTCGACGCCTCGGACCTCGCGGGCACCGCCCGGCTGCGCACCCGGCGCGACTGCGGCGACCACACCTGGACGACGCAGCCGTTCACCTGCGACCTGGGCACCCTCACGCGCGGGAAGCGCAACTACCCCGACGCCCTCTACATCGAGGCAGCGCCGGGCGCCCGCGCGGGCGCCCACGGCACGATCCGCTACACGTTCAGCGCGCCCGGCAGCGCCGACGCCACCTTCGAGACGGAGGTGTGGGTCGGCGGCGCCGATCTGCGCGAGCGCGTGGAGAAGCCGCGCAGGGACCTCACGGCCGGCGGCGACTTCGAGTTCACCCCGCACGTGCGCAACGCGGGCAAGGTCCCGGCGCACGGCTTCGGCGTGGAGTTCAGCAGCCCGCGCCTGAACTTCCGTACGCAGTACAGCAATTGCTGGTACGCGGACACGCGCTCCGCCTACTGCTGGTTCGACCGGACGCTGGACCCGGGCCGCTCCTACGCGTTCGCGTCGCCGATCACGGTCGGGGTGCCCGACGAGACGGTCAACAGCTCGTTCCAGTACAACGCCTACCTGTCGGGCCTGACCGGCAACGCCGAGGACCCCGCCACCGCGTTCACCACGGACGCCGACCCCGGCCTGAAGCGCGGCAAGGGGCCGGAACTGACGGTCCGTGAGGTCGCCGGTGCCGCGTCCGGCTACAACGACGAGTACAGCCTCGGCGAGACCAAGGTCAGCACGACCCAGACGGCCGACCTGAAGGCCGGCGCGGGCGAGCTCGCGGGCCGCACCGGCACCACCGCCGACGTCACGTTCTCGCTGCGCAACGCGGGCCCCGGCCGCGTCTACGGCGCGTACATGGAGATCACCCCGCCCGAGGGCACCTCGGTCGTGGAGCCGACCCCGCCGCCGGACCCGGACAACGAGCTCGAGTGGCAGTGGGAGTGCGGCAGCCTCGGCGGCGGCAAGTACTCCTGCCGGCCCGACCATCCGCTGGAGCCCGGCGAGAACTGGAAGACCACGCTCAGGTTCAAGCTGGACCAGCGGGTGCGCGACGCCGAGGGACGCCTGGACATCAAGCAGGGAAGCAGCCGTCCTGCGAAGGACCCGCGCCCAGCCGACAACACCGTGCCGGTCGTCACGAAGATCACCGGCGGCCCTCTCGTGGAGCCCAGTAAGAAGCCCGTGGCCGAGACGGCGAAGGCGTCCTCCGACGGGGGCGGCTCCGGCGGCCCCGGCGGTCCGGTGCTCGCGGCGGGCGCGGGCGCGCTGGTGGTCGCGGCCGGACTCGGCGCCCTGTGGGTACGACGGATGAGGGCGCGGCGCCAGCCGTGAGGGCCGTTCGCCGCGTCCCGTCCGCCGCGCCAGCGAACGGGAATTCATTAAATTTGTCTGATTAGACCGTATTGTCGCGGCATGCCCACGCCCTACGGAAACCGCGGCGGTATGGCGTTCGGTGCTGAAGAGCTGCGTGTGCTCCGACGCGCCCTCGCCCTCGCCCTCCATCCCACCCCCGGCTCGGACGAGGACGTCCGGGACTGCCTCCGGCTCGCCGAGTCCGTCGACGAGGCCGCGCGCGAGAGCGCCCGCCAGCGGGCCTTCCTGCTCGCGGACCTCGACCGCTACCGGGCCGCCCTCCCCGGGACCGTCACGGGCTATCTGAGCCTCCTGACGGACGCCCTGGCGGCCGGCCACAGGCCCGGCGCCGACGACCTCGCCGCCCTGCGCGCCCTGCGCGGCAACCCGAAGGCCGCGGTTCTGCTCGACCGCTGCCGCACCCTCGCCGAACAGGGCGTACGGGACCGGCTCGCGGCTCGCCAGCGCCCGCGCGTCCCCGCCTCCCGCGCCCGCCTGCTCGCCCTGCCCGGCGGCCTCTCGGGCGCGACGCAGGAACCCGCCAAGCCGAAGCCTGCGACCCCGCAGCGCCCCGTGCCGACCCCGGGCGAGGTCTTCCCGCCCAAGCGGCGCCCCGCCCAGCCCCCGGCCCCGTCGCAGCGCCTCGTCGCGGGCTAGCTACCCTGGGGGCATGGACTACGTCTCCGCCCTCGTGCCCCCGGTAGTGATGGCCGCGTTCTTCATCGCCCTCATCACGGTGATCGTGAAGACGCAGGGCGGCGACAAGAAGGCCAAGGAGGATTCCGCGGTCGACGCGATCCTCGGCCGCGTCGAGGTCACCGTCGGCGGCAAGGAGAGCAAGGGGTCGGGCGACTCCGACTGACCGCCGCCCGACGGTCCCGCCGAACGACAGCACGGCCCGACAGGGGCGCCCGGACGGGCGCCCCTTTTCTCGTCGCACCCGTTCCCGCCGCCATGTCTCGGGCGCATTCCGGTCTTCTCCCACTATGGTGCTGTTCGTGCCGCGCCCCCTGGGAGAACTCGAAGACGCAGTGATGACACGGGTGTGGAAGTGGAACCGCCCGGTGACCGTTCGAGAAGTGCTGGAGGATCTCCAGCAGGAACGGTCGATCGCGTACACGACGGTCATGACCGTTCTGGACAATCTCCACCAGAAGGGCTGGGTGCGCCGCGAGGCGGAAGGCCGGGCCTATCGATATGAGGCCGTCTCCACCCGCGCCGCCTACTCCGCCGCCCTCATGAACGAGGCCTGGAGCCAGAGCGACAACCCCGCCGCGGCCCTCGTCGCCTTCTTCGGCATGATGTCGCCCGAGCAACGCGAAGCGCTCCGGGACGCCATGCGCATCGTTCAGCCCGAAGTGCGCCCGGGACCCGGGGAAGCGGACGGCGAGCCCGGGCGATAGCGTCCGCTCATGGCACCAGAGCTCCCCGAAGTCGAGACCGGCGGCGAATCGGCCCCTAAAGCCATCACGGTACGCAGGGCCAGGACCGCCGATGTGCCGGCCGTGCGCCGACTGCTCGACGCCTACAGCCGCCAGGGGATCCTGCTCGACAAAGCCACCGTCACGCTTTACGAGGACATCCAGGAGTTCTGGGTCGCGGAACGTGACGACAACGCCGAGGTCGTCGGCTGCGGCGCGCTCCACATCATGTGGGAAGACCTCGCGGAAGTCCGCACCCTCGCCGTGAATCCTCAGGTCAAGGGCGCCGGTGTGGGACACCAGGTACTGGAGAAGCTGCTGCAGACAGCGCGCTGGATCGGTGTTCGCCGTGTTTTCTGCCTCACCTTCGAAGTCGAGTTCTTCGCGAAGCACGGCTTCGTGGAGATCGGTGAGACTCCCGTAGATACCGTTGACACCGATGTCTACAGTGAGCTCCTGCGTTCCTATGACGAGGGCGTCGCGGAGTTCCTCGGTCTCGAACGAGTGAAACCGAACACCCTGGGCAACAGCCGGATGCTTCTGCATCTGTGATCATCGCTGTTCCGTATTCGGCGGACCCGTACACGGCCGTTCGCTATGTCTGAATGTCCGTTACGCGCATGTTCCCAGCTGTGCTGGGCAGCGTATCCCGGCCAGGGGTTTGTGTTTTTCGGGCAAAAGCGGTTTGCTTTCCGACGTACTGCAGTAGTGCTTATAACAAGGGGACGGCGATACAGCGGCCGCGGTCGCAGGGGGGCCGGCCCTTCAGATTTCGATGAAAGGAAATCCGGTGGCACAGAAGGTTCAGGTCCTTCTTGTCGATGACCTCGACGGCGGCGAGGCGGACGAGACCGTGACGTTCGCGCTCGACGGCAAGACCTACGAGATCGACCTCACCACCGCCAACGCGGACAAGCTCCGCGGTCTGCTCGACCCGTACCTCAAGGGCGGCCGCCGCACCGGGGGCCGTGCCGCGAGCGGTCGGGGCAAGGCCCGCGCCGCGTCGGGTGGCAACCAGGACACCGCGGCCATCCGCGCCTGGGCCAAGGAGAACGGCCACGAGGTCAACGACCGCGGCCGCGTCCCGCAGAAGGTCCGCGAGGCCTACGAGAAGGCCAACGGCTGAGCCGTCGGTCCCGACCGTGCACGACGCAGCCGGGCCCGGTGGCAGTGAGTCGCCGCCGTGTCCACGAGTCGTACGAGATCGGGGGCGCCCCCACCGCCCCCCACGGCCGAGCCGGCCGGACAGGCCGCCAACGTCGTCAGAGCCGGGAGCACCGGTTCCGCCTCGCGCCCGGGCTCGGGGGGCCGCACCCACACCGCGGCCTCCTGCGAGCCGGACCACCCCGGAGGCGTCGGCGCGGCCATGAGCCCGCCCTCTCCGACGGCCACGAGATCCAGGGGCAGCGCCCCCCACTCCAGCCAGTCGAGCAGCCCCGGCAGTTCGTCCGCGGCACCCGCCGCGACCAGCAGCTGCATCGTCTCTCCGCGCACGGCCACCGGCGAGCGGGGATCGAGCCGGCGCAGCATCGCGAACCCGGCGTCGGCCGGCACCTCCAGGACGTCGAACCGCAGCCCCGTGCACAACCGCACCCCGTCGGGCCCGGTCACGGCGGCCCAGCCCAGCTCGTCCTCGTACCAGCGCCGCACCAGGTCCTGGCGGACCTCCGGCGGACGGCGCGGGATCGGGACCGTGGTGCGCGGCGTGCTTCGCGACGCGCTTCGCGACGTGGGAGCCATGCCAGGAGAAACCGCGCGGAACCGTTTCGGGTTACGCATCGTGGCGTTCCGGAAGCGGACCGTGGCCGTTCGGGGGCGCGCGAGGCGTGGCGAGTGGCGCAAGGGTGTTCGCCCGTAGCGGAGGGAACCGGCGCGCGCCGCATGGAGTGTCAGTCCCTGCGGGTAAGACATCCCTAGTGGGAGGGGCGACACGCACGGGTCGGGCGGCTCGCGTTCGCCATCGGCGTAGTGATGGTGAGGGTATCTGCCTGGCCTGCGGGAACATCGTCTCGCACCATCGGGTTGGAGCAGATGTCGGCGTTCGGGGCAGGAGGCCATGAACGGGTGTCGGCAGTTGGAATGAGCGGTCCCCGCTTGCGGGACTAAGCTGCGGAAGGACAGGGAGGGGACAGCCCCCTTACTGCCTGACCGCTCTGAGGAGCGATTAACGATGTTCGAGAGGTTCACCGACCGCGCGCGGCGGGTTGTCGTCCTGGCTCAGGAAGAAGCCCGGATGCTCAACCACAACTACATCGGCACCGAGCACATTCTCCTGGGCCTGATCCACGAGGGTGAGGGTGTCGCCGCTAAGGCCCTGGAGAGCCTCGGGATTTCGCTCGAGGCGGTCCGCCAGCAGGTGGAGGAGATCATCGGTCAGGGCCAGCAGGCCCCGTCCGGGCACATTCCCTTCACCCCCCGTGCCAAGAAGGTCCTGGAGCTCTCGCTCCGCGAGGCCCTTCAGCTGGGCCACAACTACATCGGCACGGAGCACATCCTGCTCGGCCTGATCCGTGAGGGCGAGGGCGTCGCCGCCCAGGTCCTGGTCAAGCTGGGCGCAGACCTCAACCGGGTGCGGCAGCAGGTCATCCAGCTGCTCTCCGGCTACCAGGGCAAGGAGACCGCCACCGCGGGCGGCCCTGCCGAGGGCACCCCCTCGACGTCCCTGGTCCTCGACCAGTTCGGCCGCAACCTGACGCAGGCCGCTCGTGAGTCCAAGCTCGACCCGGTCATCGGGCGCGAGAAGGAGATCGAGCGCGTGATGCAGGTCCTGTCGCGCCGCACCAAGAACAACCCGGTCCTGATCGGTGAGCCCGGCGTCGGCAAGACCGCCGTCGTCGAGGGTCTCGCGCAGGCCATCGTCAAGGGCGAGGTGCCCGAGACCCTCAAGGACAAGCACCTCTACACCCTCGACCTGGGCGCGCTGGTCGCCGGCTCCCGCTACCGCGGTGACTTCGAGGAGCGCCTGAAGAAGGTGCTCAAGGAGATCCGCACCCGCGGCGACATCATCCTGTTCATCGACGAGCTCCACACGCTGGTCGGTGCGGGTGCCGCCGAGGGCGCCATCGACGCCGCCTCGATCCTCAAGCCGATGCTGGCCCGCGGTGAGCTCCAGACCATCGGTGCCACCACGCTCGACGAGTACCGCAAGCACCTGGAGAAGGACGCCGCGCTCGAGCGCCGCTTCCAGCCCATCCAGGTCGCGGAGCCGTCGCTGCCGCACACCATCGAGATCCTCAAGGGTCTCCGTGACCGGTACGAGGCCCACCACCGCGTCTCGATCACGGACGAGGCCCTCGTCCAGGCCGCGACGCTGGCCGACCGGTACATCTCGGACCGCTTCCTGCCGGACAAGGCGATCGACCTGATCGACGAGGCCGGTTCCCGGATGCGCATCCGCCGGATGACCGCGCCGCCGGACCTCCGCGAGTTCGACGAGAAGATCGCGGACGTGCGCCGCGACAAGGAGTCCGCGATCGACTCGCAGGACTTCGAGAAGGCCGCCTCGCTGCGCGACAAGGAGAAGCAGCTCCTCGCCGCCAAGGCCAAGCGCGAGAAGGAGTGGAAGGCCGGCGACATGGACGTCGTCGCCGAGGTCGACGGCGAGCTGATCGCCGAGGTCCTCGCGACCGCCACCGGCATCCCGGTCTTCAAGCTGACCGAGGAGGAGTCCTCGCGTCTGCTGCGCATGGAGGACGAGCTCCACAAGCGGGTCATCGGCCAGAAGGACGCCGTCAAGGCGCTCTCGAAGGCGATCCGCCGTACCCGCGCCGGTCTGAAGGACCCGAAGCGTCCGGGTGGTTCGTTCATCTTCGCCGGCCCGTCCGGTGTCGGTAAGACCGAGCTGTCCAAGGCGCTCGCCGAGTTCCTCTTCGGCGACGAGGACGCGCTGATCTCCCTCGACATGTCGGAGTTCAGCGAGAAGCACACCGTCTCGCGTCTCTTCGGCTCGCCCCCCGGCTACGTGGGCTACGAGGAGGGCGGCCAGCTCACCGAGAAGGTGCGCCGCAAGCCGTTCTCCGTCGTCCTCTTCGACGAGGTCGAGAAGGCCCACCCGGACATCTTCAACTCGCTGCTCCAGATCCTGGAGGACGGTCGCCTGACCGACTCCCAGGGCCGCGTCGTGGACTTCAAGAACACGGTCATCATCATGACGACCAACCTTGGAACCCGTGACATCTCGAAGGGCTTCAACCTGGGCTTCGCGGCTCAGGGCGACACGAAGACCAACTACGAGCGCATGAAGAACAAGGTCTCGGACGAGCTCAAGCAGCACTTCCGTCCCGAGTTCCTCAACCGCGTCGACGACGTGGTCGTCTTCCCGCAGCTCACTCAGGAGGACATCCTCGCGATCGTCGACCTGATGATCGGCAAGGTGGACGAGCGCCTCAAGGACCGGGACATGGGCATCGAGCT
Organism: Streptomyces sp. NPDC059524; assembly: GCF_042749255.1. Classification (NCBI taxonomy): domain Bacteria; kingdom Bacillati; phylum Actinomycetota; class Actinomycetes; order Kitasatosporales; family Streptomycetaceae; genus Streptomyces; species Streptomyces sp. NPDC059524. The sequence continues at coordinate 29,086 of NZ_JBHYTK010000084.1, forward strand.
CTCCCAGTCCGCCAAGGAGCTCCTCTCCAAGAAGGGCTACGACCCGGTGCTGGGCGCGCGTCCGCTGCGTCGCACGATCCAGCGCGAGGTCGAGGACACCCTCTCGGAGAAGATCCTCTTCGGCGAGCTGCGTCCCGGCCACATCGTGGTCGTCGACACGGAGGGCGAGGGCGAGAACAAGACCTTCACCTTCCGCGGTGAGGAGAAGTCGGCGCTGCCCGACGTCCCGCCGATCGAGCAGGCGGCCGGCGGCGGTGCCGGACCGAACCTGAGCAAGGAGGCGTAAGCCCCCGCAGCAGTGACGCAAGGGGCCGGTGCTCATCACGAGCACCGGCCCCTTACGCATGCCCGGGGGCGCCCTGGCTAGGAGAGCTGACCGTCGTAGTCCGGCAGCTTGTACGTGCGCTCGGCGTGGCCACCGGTGAGGTCGGTGGTGTTGTTCCCGATGTTCGCGATGATCGTGTAGCCCTTGGCCTCGATCGAGGCTCGCTGGGCCGTCTTGTAGTCGGCGACGTTCTTGAAGAGGTCGACGAGGCCGCGCACGTACAGCCCGTCGACCTCGTAGCCGACGTGCTCGAGGTTGTAGTCCGTGACGCCCTTGATGATGCCGGGGCGCGCGGTGACGAAGAACAGGGCGACGTCGCGGTCCTGGGCGTACCGGGCGAGGTCGAGGACCGGCCGGTTCGGGGGCTGCGGGTAGCGGAAGCCGTAGTCCGTCTCCAGCGTGGTGTTGTCGATGTCGAAGACGATGGCCTGCTTCTCGCCGGGGCGGGCGTTCGCGATGCGCTGCTTCAGGTAGGGCAGGGCCTGGTCGGCGACGGCCTGGCAGTCGCGCTGCCAGGTCGCGTAGTCGACGTCACCGGTGGCCTGGGCGGTCTGTGCGGCCCGGGTGTCCTGCGTGCCCTGGGTGCCGGTCGCGGCCTGGGCGGGCACCGTCAGGGTCAGGGCGGCGGCCGCCGAGGCGGCGGTGACGGCGGCGCGGCGCGCCCAGGGGCGGCTCTGGGGGGTCATGTGCGGGGGGTTCCTCTCACGTCCGGTCACGCTGGAGTTGTCGCGTGCATGCTTGTCGTCGAGGGTGGCGCGGGAGGAACCGTAGGGTTACCGGTCGGTAGTGTCCAGGGTTTGCGCACCGACAGTAGGGACACCGTGCCTGTCGGGCAGGGGAGTTGAGGGCGTCACAGGAGTGTGGATCTGTAGCCCCGGTCACAAGCGGGGGCCTCTCGATCTTGAGCCCCGGTGACATGCCGCACAGGCGTTTTGTCCGGTACTAGCCGGAATAGTGGAGCCGGCGGCCGGGTGGGCCGTCGTTACGTGTCCGATGGGTTCTGGTGATTTGTCCGTTTTGGGGTTTGGGTGGGGCCAGAGGGCCCGAGGGGCCGCGCCGCACGGTCGTGAAGTGGGCGTAAACCCGCGATCGAGGGATAAATCCGGCAGGGGAGGAATCGGGCGCGAGGGGCGTCAAGGGGTATACCGGCCGGGGTCCCGGTACGACCTTTCGTAGTAGATGAGGCTTTTGGGCGGAACCGGGGGGTCGGGTTACCAAGGGATGGCCGACCCGGTGACACGAGGACGTGTGCCGGGTCCCTTCATGCCCGCCGGGCCCGTCCCGGGCCGGTGGGCGGCAGGACCCGAATGTCCCCGAAGCTCGAAGAGGTCTCCCGCATGTCGCAGCGCATCACGTCCCTCCGTCCCGGCACGTCGGTCTTCCGCAAGCGCGCCGCTGTCGTGGCCGCCGGTCTCGGAATGTCCGCCGTCCTGGGCAGCGGGGCCGCGCTCGCCGCCGGTGCCCCCCAGGCGGGCGGCGCCCCGGCGGTCACCACCGCCTCCGTCGTCAAGGCGCAGGCCGCCGCCCAGGCCAAGGCCGCCTCCGTGAAGCAGGCCGCCGCCAAGAAGGCCGCCTCCTGGATCGACCCGGTCAGCAAGTACACGCTCTCCGCCGGCTACGCCCAGGGCGGCAGCATGTGGTCCACCGGCAAGCACTCCGGCCAGGACTTCGCCGTGCCGATCGGCACCAACGTGAAGGCCGTGCACAGCGGCACCGTCGTCAAGGCCGGCGGCAACGGCGCCGGTGACGGTCCGGCGTACGGCAACGCCATCGTGATCAAGCACTCCAACGGCACGTACTCCCAGTACGCGCACCTGTCCCGGATCGACGTCCGCGTCGGCCAGCACGTCTCCACGGGCCAGCACATCGCCCTGTCCGGCAACACCGGCAACTCCAGCGGCCCGCACCTGCACTTCGAGATCCGCACCACGCCGAACTACGGCTCGGCCGTGAACCCCGTCGCGTTCCTCACCAAGCAGGGCGTGCGCGTCTGATTCAGCCTCCGTGCCGGTGGGCCTGAACGATCAGGTCCGTGGCGACCTCGAGGACGGCCTTGCGCCGCTCCTCGGGGTCGCTCTCGTCGTCCTGGAGGACGAACATCCCGGCGTGCATCGAGAACAGTGCGCTGATGCAGCGGACCCGGTCGGTCAGCGTGGCGTCCTCGGGCGGCAGGTAGGCGATCAGCTCCTGCATCCGGCCCTTGAAGTTCTCGCCGATGCTCAGCTCGCGCATCGTCGCCTGGTTCTCGTGCATGAAGCGGAAGAGCGGGGCGGCCCCGACCAGCGCGAGGCTGTAGCGGGTCAGGATCTCGCGCTTCGTCTCCAGGGACGGCGGCTGCTCCTTCGCCCAGGCGATCAGGTCGTCGATCGGCGTCATCAGGTCCGTGAACAGGCTGACGACGATGTCTTCCTTCGTCTTGAAGTGGTAGTAGAGCGCCGCCTTGGTCACGCCGAGCCGCTCGGCGATCTCCCGCAGGGACGTCTTCTCGTACCCCTGCTCCGCGATGAGTTCCAAGGTCACGTCCTGAATGCGCTGGCGGGTGTTCCCGCGGCGCTGCGGCTTGCTGCTGCTGCCCGTGACCATGGACCGGCTGCCTCTCTCGTCCCCCTGGCGTCCTCTTGGGAGAAAACTTACTTGACGCCCGGCTAGTAGTCGCTCTACTTTCCCCATTGTAAGCAACTAGCCGGGCGACAAGTAAGTCCCGTCTCACAGCACGACGTCTCTCAGTACGACCCGGGGGAGTGGGGATCATGGCCGAAGCAGCGATACGAGACCAGGAGCAGGTGAAGGAGCAGGCGAAACAGCCGCGCAGTGTGCGCGTCGTGCTCATGGCGCTGATGATCGCCATGCTGCTCGCCATGCTCGACAACATGATCGTCGGCACCGCGATGCCCACGATCGTCGGCGATCTCGGCGGCCTGGAGCACCTCTCCTGGGTGGTCACCGCCTACACGCTCGCCACCGCCGCCTCCACCCCGATCTGGGGCAAGCTCGGCGACATGTACGGCAGGAAGGGCGCCTTCCTGACCTCCATCGTGATCTTCCTGATCGGCTCCGCGACCAGCGGCATGGCCCAGGACATGAGCCAGCTCATCGCCTTCCGCGCCGTCCAGGGCCTGGGCGCCGGCGGTCTGATGGTGGGCGTCATGGCGATCATCGGCGACCTGATCCCGCCCCGGGAGCGCGGCAAGTACCAGGGCATGATGGCCGGCGTCATGGCGCTCGCCATGATCGGCGGACCGCTCGTCGGCGGCACCATCACCGACCACCTCGGCTGGCGCTGGGCCTTCTACATCAACCTGCCCATCGGCGCGGTCGCCCTCGTCATGATCACCGCGGTGCTGCACCTCCCGAAGAAGCGCTCCACCGGAAAGATCGACTACCTGGGCGCGGCGCTCCTCACCATCGGCATCACCTCGATCGTCCTCGTCACCACCTGGGGCGGCTCCGAGTACGCCTGGGGCTCCGCCGTGATCATGGAGCTCATCGGCATCGGCGTCGCCGCCCTCGTCGGCTTCGTGTTCTCACAGACCAAGGCCGCCGAGCCGATCATGCCGCTGCACATCTTCCGCAGCCGCAACTTCACGCTGATGTCCGTCATCGGCTTCATCACCGGCTTCGTGATGTTCGGCGCGGTGCTCTTCCTGCCGCTCTACCAGCAGTCCGTGCAGGGCGCGTCCGCGACCAACTCCGGGCTCCTGCTCCTGCCGATGCTGCTCTCGATGATGGTCGTCTCGCTGATCGCGGGCCGCGTCACCACGAACACCGGCAAGTACAAGGTCTTCCCGATCGCGGGCGGCGTGCTCATGATCGCCGGGCTCTTCCTGCTCGCCCAGATGGACACGGAGACCTCCCGGTTCACCTCCGGGCTCTACATGGCGGTCCTCGGCGCCGGCATGGGCTGTCTGATGCAGATCACGATGCTCGTCGCGCAGAACAGCGTCGAGCTCAAGGACATGGGCGTCGCGTCCTCCTCCACCACCCTGTTCCGCACGCTCGGCTCCTCGTTCGGCGTCGCCGTCATGGGCGCGGTCTTCAACGACCGGGTCAAGCACGTCATGGCGGAGCGGGCGGGGTCCCTCGGCGGGAAGGCGCTCGGTGGGGGTACACAGCTCAACGCGGAGGGCATCGCGAAGCTGCCGGCGCCCGTGCGGGAGGCGTACCAGTTCGCCGTGTCGTCCGGTACGCACTCGGCGTTCCTGCTCGGGGCCGTGATCGCCGTGGGGGCGCTGCTTGCGGCGTTCTTCGTACGGGAGGTCGCGCTGCGGGGGGCTGCGCCGGCGCCTGCGGCCGCGTCGCAGGACTGAGCTCGGGGCCATCCCTTTCGTCGCCGGGTGCAGCCCGGTGGGGGCCGGTCGCGCAGTTCCCCGCGCCCCTGAAATGCGCGGGGA
>NZ_JBHYTK010000085.1:0-10156 GCF_042749255.1 Streptomyces sp. NPDC059524
GGGGGGGGGGGGGGGGCGGGGCGGCGCCCGGGCGCGCCCCGGGCGGGGGGGGCCGGGGCGGCGGGGGCCCGGCGCGCGGCCGGGGCCCCGCCCCCGCGCCCGGAGGGGGACCCGGGGGTGCAGTGACCGCAAGTTTGCACGGTGTGCAAGAATCTCGGCCGTGACCACGACCGACCACCGTCCCAGCGCCCCCGCCGAGGGGCTGCGCGCACGCCGGCGCCGCCAGACGCGCGCCGACCTGCACGCCGCCACCCTGCGCCTGGTGCGCGAACTGGGGTTCGCGAAGGTCACGGTCGAGATGATCAGCACCGAGGTCGGGGTCTCGCCCCGCACCTTCTTCAACTACTTCCCCAGCAAGGAAGCCGCGCTCTTCGCCCTGCCCGGCGCCCTGCCCGCCCCCCTCGCCGACCGCTTCGCCGAGGGACCGGGCCAGGACACCGACGCCGTGCTGCGCGACCTCGGCGACGTGCTCGCCGACCATCTCCAGGAGGCGGCCCCCAGCCCCCGGGAGCTGGAGGACATCCTGCGGATCGCCGAGGGCGTGCCCTCGGTGCTCGCCACGTTCCTCGCCCAGTGCGAGGCCGTCGAGCGCGATCTCGCCGGCGTCATCGCCCTGCGCACCGGCACCCCCGCCGACGGCGCGGACGCGGAACTGCTCGCGGGCCTCGCCATGGCGACCGTCCGCAGCGGGCTCAAACGGTGGTCGCAGCAGAGCGACCACAGCGCGGGCCCGGCCGCCTCCGTCCGCGAGGCGTTCACGGCGCTGCGCGCCCTGTTCGGGCGGGCCGCCGTGCAGTAACGGCCCCGCCCGCGTGACCGGTTCCCCCGTGCGGTCACCCACGAACCCCCTCCCCGAACACCAGTACCCGTGGCCGGCGACCGCTCTCACCACGCCACACACGGTCCTTCGCACGTCGAACTTCGAACCCCGGACCTCGAACCCGGGACTTCGAACGGGCCGTCCGCACGACCCTCATCCATCGGAGAACCCCGCAATGACGCACGCCCCCGCACCCGAGGGCATCGACGAGGCAGCCGCCGCGGCGGCCGACGAGAGCATCGCCAAGCCGGCCAACTTCGGCCTCATCTTCGCCGCGCTGATGCTGACGATGCTGCTCGGCGCCCTCGACCAGACCATCGTCTCGACCGCCCTGCCGACCATCGTCGGCGAGCTCAACGGCATCGAGCACATGGCGTGGATCACCACCGCGTACATCCTCGCGGCCACCGTCGGCATGCCCGTCTACGGCAAGCTCGGCGACCTCATGGGCCGCAAGAACATCTTCCTCACCGGCATAGCCCTGTTCCTGGTCGGTTCCGTGGTCTGCGGCCTCGCCGAGAACATGGGCACGCTCATCGCCGGCCGCGCCCTCCAGGGCCTCGGCGGCGGTGGCCTCATGATCACCTCGCAGGCGATCATCGCCGACCTGGTGCCGCCGCGCGAGCGCGCCAAGTACATGGCCCCGATGGGCGCCGTGTTCGGCCTCTCCTCCGTGGTCGGGCCGCTGCTCGGGGGCTGGTTCACCGACGAGCACTCCTGGCGCTGGGCGTTCTGGATCAACCTGCCGCTCGGCGTCCTCGCCTTCTTCGTCGCCGCCGTCGCCATCAAGCTGCCGCGCAAGGCCGTCCAGGTCACGCTCGACTACCTCGGCACCGTACTCATGGCCGCCGCCGTCACCTGCACCGTCCTGTTCGCCAGCTGGGGCGGCACCCAGTACGAGTGGTCCGACCCGCTGGTCATCGGTCTCGGCGTCGGCGCGGTCGTCGCCTGGGTGCTCTTCTTCGTCGCCGAGAAGCGCGCGAAGGAGCCGGTCATCCCGCTCCACCTGTTCCGCAGCCCGATCTTCAACGTGGCGACCCTGCTCGGCATGATCGTGATCGGCCTCGGCATGTTCGCGATCGTCGGCTACATGCCCACGTACCTGCAGATGGTCTACGGGAAGTCCGCCACGGAGTCCGGACTGCTGCTGATCCCCATGGTCGTCGGCATCATGGCCACGGCGCTGCCGTCCGGCGCCATCATGTCCAAGACCGGCAAGTACAAGATCTACCCGATCGCCGGCACGGTCATCATCATGCTCGTCGCCTACCTGATGTCGACCCTCGACGTCTCCGACCCGGTGTGGCTGGTCTGCGTCTACGTCGGTCTCGCGGGCGCCGGCGTCGGTCTGATGATGCAGACGCTCGTGCTCGCCGTGCAGAACGACTTCCCGGCGAGCGAGGTCGGCACGGCCACCTCCGCGAACAACTTCTTCCGGGAGATCGGGGCGACGCTCGGCACGGCCGTCGTCGGCGCGGTGTTCGCGAGCCGGCTCACCGATCAGCTCGCCGCGAGCATCCCGGCGGAGGCCGCCGCCAAGGTGGGGGACAGCGACTCGCTGACGCCCGCGCTGGTGCGAGCGCTGCCGGCGGACCTGCGCGAGACGGTCGTCAACTCCTACCAGGAGGCGCTGGTCCCGATCTTCCTGTACCTGCTCCCCGTCTTCGCCGTCGGCCTCGTCCTCGCCTTCGTCCTGAAGGAGAAGCCGCTGGCCGACACGGCGGACTGGCACGCGGAGAACACCCCGGCGCCCGAGTCCACCCCGACCCCGGTCGGCTGACCCGTCCAGGCCCCCCGTACCCCGGTGCTGCTCCCAGCGCCGGGGTACGCGCGTTCAGCGGCCCGACGAGCCTCGGACCGCCCCCGGTCAGTCGGTGACGAGCCAGGCGCCGTCGCGCATCAGCTCGCGCTCCGCCAGCTCGTCGACCTCCCGCCACGCCAGGATCCGTACCGGCCGGATGCGGAAGTACAGGTACCGCTGCCCCTCGATCCCCGCCGGATCGAACCCCGTCTTCGCCGCGAACTCCCGCCGCAGCCCCTCATCGACCTCGCCGTCACCCAGAGCCTCCGCGACGCCCTCTACGTGCACGACGTCCCGTGTCCGCCCGATCCCCAGATGGACCCGGCCCCCGGCGACGAGATTCCGGGCCACGGGATTGGACGCCCGGGTCGACACGTACAGCAGCCCGTCCCGCCACAGGAACGACAGCGGCATCATGTACGGCGCCCCGCCCTCCGGCCCCGCCGTCGCGACCCAGGCGTCGACGTCCTCCTCGAAGCGCCGGATCGTGTCCTGCTTGCGCTGCTTCGCCGAACGGGGCGGCGCGGTCTCGGTCATGGGGATTCCTCGCTCTTCGGGGCTGCCGCGTAACACCGTACGTCGACCAACTCGCCGGGCCCCCACTCCTGTTGCCCCGCGCCGAGGAACGTCCAGCCGGACCGCTCGTACAGGGCGACCGCGGAGACATCCCGCGAGACCACGTCCAGGACGGCCCGCGCCCCGCTCCGTCGTGCCTCGCGCGCCGCCCGCCCCAGCAGTTGCGCCCCGATCCGCCGGCCCCGCGCCCCCGGCGCGACGAACAGCCGGCCCACGACAGCCGTCGGCCCCCCGGGCGGGGCGAGCCGGGGCGCCACGTCGCCGGGGGCTGGCCGGGCCAGTACGACATGGCCCGCGATCCGCCCGCCGAGCCGCGCCACCCACGCCCCGAGCTCCCCGTCCACCCGCAGCCAACCTGCCGGATCCGCGGGCCAGTTCACCGGATAGCCGTCCGCCCGGTGCACGGCGCCGAGCACCCCGACACACTCCGCGAGATCAGAATCCCCTCGCACGTCCACCACGGCTTGATCGCTCGCCTGATCGCTCCACTCCATCGGGGCATCGAACCACGCGGCCCGCACGCCCGGCGCCGGGTAGCGTGCCCGCGTGGAACTCTTCGCGCGCTCATGGGCCGACCTGCGCTCCGCCGTCGCGGGGCTCGCCCCCGAGGACTTCGCCCGGCCGTCGGGCTGCACCGGATGGCTGGTCCGCGACCTCGTCTGCCATCTCGTCATCGACGCGCAGGACGTCCTGATCACCCTCGTCACCCCGGCGGACGCGGAACCGACCGCCGACGCGGCGACCTACTGGCACGTGGGGGAGGAGCCGCCGACCGGCGAGGACCCGCTCGCCGCGCTGACCGTACGGCTCGCCGCGGCCTACCAGGACCCGGCGCTGCTCACCTTCCACCTGGACGACGTGGGCGCGGCGGCGGGCCGGGCGGCGGAACTCGCCGACCTGGACGCCCGCGTGAGCACCCAGGACATGGTCCTCACGGCGCGCGACTACCTCGACGCGTACGTACTGGAGTGGACCCTCCACCACCTGGACCTGACGGCCCACCTCCCCCACGTCCCCGGCCCCGCCCCCGAGTCCCTCGCGGCGACCCGCGCCCTCCTGGAGCGCATCGCGGGATCCCCCTTCCCGCGAGCCCTCGACGACCGAGCCACCCTCCAACTCGCCACAGGCCGCCGCCACCCCACCCCCTCGGAGTCGACAACCCTGACCCCCCTCTCCGCCCACCTCCCCCTCGTCCTGGGCTGACCCTCGCCACTCCGCCTGTCTGCCGGGTCCGGTGGCGTGGGCGGATGCGCGAAGGGGCCCGCACGGCAGCGTGCGGGCCCCTTCGCGAGGTGTGCGATCCGGGTCAGGCCAGGGAGAGGAAGAGCTTCTCCAGTTCTTCCTCGGAGAGCGGCGGCTGTTCGCCGTCCGCCGCGTTCATGCAGTCCCGCATGCCGGAGGCGATGATCTTGAACCCGGCGCGGTCGAGGGCGCGGGAGACGGCGGCCAGCTGGGTCACGACGTCCTTGCAGTCACGGCCGGCCTCGATCATCGCGATGACCCCGGCCAGCTGGCCCTGCGCGCGGCGCAGCCGCTTGAGGACCGCGTCCATCGCCTCGGGGTTGTCGGTGCCCTTCATGAGCGCAGGGCCGCGCGGGCCGAGTCGAGAGCGCCGGGCTCGGGGCGGTTGAAGGGGAGCTTGCCGAGCATCACGGCCATCCCGCACGTGTTGCTCACACCCGAGTAGACGAGTCCCGAGGCGACACCGGCGGCGAGCAGCCGGCCCTTCGGGGCGCGGCGGCCGAGCGCGAGACCGAGCAGTACGAGCGAACCCGCGGCGAAGCGGACCTGGCGGTCCATGGCCCACACGGAGCGGCCGGGCCGGTCCACCGTGTGCACGGGCAGCCCGTCGGCGCTCCATGCCTGCGTGCCACCGGCGAGACCCACGGCCTCGACCCCGGCGTCCGCCAGCTTGGCGCAGGCCGCGGCCGAGCGCCGGCCCGCGGCGCAGACGACGACGATGTGGCGGCGCTCGGCGGCGGCGCGCAGGTCGGGGAGGAGGTCGTCGAGGTGCTCGGCCGGCACGTTGATCGCACCCGGCACATGGCCCGCGGCGAACTCACCGGGGGCGCGGACGTCGACGACCAGCGTGCTGTCGGCGGACCGGGCGTGCAGCTCGGCGGGGGCCAGGGTGGTGCTCATGCTTCTCCCATGTGAGACGGCGCGGCTCATCTTATACCCCCGAGGGTATCAAATATACCCCGAGGGGTATGGAAGTGGCGCACCGTTCGTATCAACACCGACAGAAGATGTCCGGATTCCCGGGAAGGCTCGACACCGTACGCAGCGCGCGTACGAACACAGGGAATCAGGAGTCGATGTGAGCATGAGCCGCACCCAGGAGCTGCACGGCAAGGTCTGCCTCGTCGCGGGCGCCACCCGAGGCGCGGGCCGCGGCATCGCCGTGGAGCTGGGCGCGGCGGGCGCCACGGTCTACGTCACGGGCCGCACCACCCGCACCCGCCGCTCCGAGTACGACCGCCCGGAGACCATCGAGGACACCGCGGACCTGGTCACCGAGGCGGGCGGCCGGGGCATCGCCGTACCCACCGACCATCTGGAGCAGGACCAGGTCCGCGCCCTCGTCGACCGGATCGACGGCGAGCAGGGCCGGCTCGACGTCCTCGTCAACGACATCTGGGGCGGCGAACACCTCTTCGGCTGGGAGGTCCCCGTGTGGGAGCACGACCTCGACAAGGGGCTGAGACTGCTCCGCCTCGCCGTGGAGACCCACGCGATCACCAGCCACTACGCGCTGCCGCTGCTGCTGCGGCACCCGGGCGGCCTCGTCGTGGAGGTCACCGACGGCACGGCCGAGTACAACGGCACCCGCTACCGCAACTCGTTCTTCTACGACCTCGCCAAGACCTCCGTGCTGCGCATGGCCTTCGCGCTCGGCCACGAACTCGGCCCGCGCGGCGCCACCGCCGTGGCCCTCACCCCCGGCTGGATGCGTTCGGAGATCATGCTCGACGCGTTCGGCGTCACCGAGGAGACCTGGCGCGAGGCGCTGACCGCACAGCCGCACTTCGCGATCTCGGAGACCCCGCGCTACACCGGCCGGGCCGTCGCCGCGCTCGCCGCTGACCCCGACGTCGCCCGGTTCAACGGCACCTCGCAGTCCAGCGGCGGCCTCGCCGCCGTGTACGGCCACACGGATCTCGACGGCAGCCGGCCGGACGCCTGGCGCTATCTCGTGGAGGTCCAGGACACCGGCAAGCCCGCCGACGTCACCGGTTACCGGTAGCGGCCGTGCGGGGGACGGTCAGATCCCGCCGTCGGGGTCGTCCAGATGAGCGGGCCAGATCGCCGAACCGCCGCCGCGCCACTCGATGAAGTCCGGGTCGTGCAGCGGCGCGTCCTCCAGACCGGCACGGCGCAGGAACTCCACCACGTCGGCGAGCGAGTGCGCGAGCCCCGCGTCCTCGCCGCGGATGGTGACCCGCCGCCCGCCGGGCTGAGCGGCGTGCACGACAACTGAGGGGTATCCGTCGAGTCCGTCCATGCCCCCCAGCTTGGTGGTCCGGCGGGCGCCGCGCACCCGGTACGGCGGGACGCGTGCCCGCCGGTCCCGGTGAGCCCGTGATCAACAGGCGCGGCGGACATACCCCTTCGCCCCGGCCGGCCGTACGTCACGGTCGCGCAGCACGACCGAGAGCCGGTCGCCCCAGCGCGCGCAGGCCCGCGCGAAGTCCCGGGCGCGGTACTCGATCACGTAGACACGGTCGTCGTACGCCTTCGCGTACGCGCCGCACTCGTCGTAGCGGGCGCACTCCTCGGCCACCGCGAAGTCGAAGCCCGTTCCGGCCCGCTCGGGCAGCAGCTCGGCGGTGTTCTTCTGGCCGACTGCGAGCCCGGCGGCGTGGGCGCGGGAGGCGAGCAGCCGCGCGAAGGCGAGCGCGTCGGACTTCTTCAGGAGTCCCTTCGAGCGGGTGTAGGAGTCGAGATTGTCGGGCTCGACGGCCTGAAAGCCGGAGTCGGCGCAGCCGTCGAACCACCGGCCGACGAGCCCGGCGAGGGAGGAGCGCTTGCCGGCCGTCGAGATGTCGAGCAGCGGCTCGCCCCAGTCCTCGTCGACGACGAGCCGTCCGTCCGCGTCCCGCAGCAGCAGCTCGGGACGCTCCCGGCGCCACCGGCGCGTCGCGTCCGGCTGGGCCTGGAAGGCGTTGACGTAGCAGATGTTGTACAGCCCGCGCACCGGTCGCGCGGTGCGGTCGCGGGCCACGACCCGGACGTCGTCCCCGGGCCGGTACGGGCCGCCCAGCTGGTAGTCGAACGCGGCACCGGCCGGGGGTCTGCTCACCCGGGCCGGGGAGGCGCCGGACGTGTCCGGCGTCGCGGAACACCCGGCCAGCACGGCGGCGGCCAGGACGGGAGCGAGGGCCCGGCGCAGGCGGGCGGCGCCCGCGTGGAAGATCACCCGGGAACCCTAAGGTGTCGTGCGTCACCGGAGGGAACAAGGGTGGGGGTTCGCACGTTGAACCCATCGTGGACGCGGATGGAACTGTGTCCCCGGGCCTCATCTCCTTCGCCCGCAGGGAAGATCGTTCGGCTGAAGCCCTGCGGAGCCCCCGCCAGGAGGCGACCGCCATCCGCGCCCACCTCAGAGCCGCCCCGGCCGTGGTCCCCCGTCACGGCCGGGGCTCTCCCTTTTCCGGACAAGCCGGACGACTCGGACCACCCGGACCGGCGGGCCGCCCGAAGATCCGGACCACCCCTCCACCGGCGTGACACCCCGCATTAGAGTCGTCGCCATGGGACTGGACCGCGACACCAAGCACCGGATCGTCACGACCTTCCAGCGGCGGGTCGCCAATCCGCTCTCCCTGAAGCTGCCCGGTCAGGTCCTCGTGGAGACCACCGGCCGCACCTCGGGACTGCCCCGGCGCACCCCCGTCGGCGGGCGGCGCATCGGGGACAGCTTCTGGTTCGTCTCGGAGTTCGGCCTGAAGTCCCAGTACGTGCGCAACATCCAGGCGGACCCGAAGGTCCGCGTCCGGATCCGCGGCCGCTGGTACGAGGGCACGGCCCGTCTGCTCCCCGACGACGACGCCCGCGCCCGGCTGCGCACCCTGCCCCGGATGAACAGCTCGGCGGTGCGCGCCTTCGGCACCGACCTCCTCACGATCCGCGTCGACCTCGACTGAGGACCGGCTCCGCGCCCCGTGCCCGGCTGCCCGCCGAGTGATCGGTTCTTCGGCACGGGGTGCGCCCTGGCATGATCGGGGGCATGGCAGAACGTGTGATCGCCGCGTGTGACGGCGCGTCGAAGGGAAATCCCGGGCCCGCGGGCTGGGCGTGGGTCGTCGCCGACGGGGACGAGAAGCCCGTACGGTGGGAGGCCGGCGCGCTCGGCACGGCGACGAACAACGTCGCCGAACTGACCGCCCTGGAGCGGCTGTTGACCACGATGGACCCGGCCGTGCCGCTGGAGGTCCGGATGGACTCCCAGTACGCGATGAAGGCGGTCACCACCTGGCTGCCCGGCTGGAAGCGCAAGGGCTGGAAGACCGCCGCGGGCAAGCCCGTGGCCAACCAGGAGCTGGTCGCGCGCATCGACGCGCTGCTCGAGGGCCGCAAGGTCGAGTTCAAGTACGTGCCCGCGCACCAGGTCGACGGCGACCCGCTGAACGACTTCGCCGACCGGGCGGCCAGCCAGGCGGCCGTGGTCCAGGAAGCGGCGGGCAGCGCGCTCGGCTCCCCCGAACCGCCGCCCTCGCCCACCTCGGCCGCCTCCCCGGCCCGCGCCCGCTCGGGCGCCACCCGCAAGCGCCCCGCGTCCGGTGGCACCTCCGCGTCCGGCGGCGCCTCCGCCTCGGGCGGCTCCTCGCGCACCCTCAAGGCGAAGTTCCCCGGCCGCTGCCGCTGCGGCCGCTCGTACGCGGCGGGCGAGCTGATCGCGAAGAACCCCGACGGCTGGGGCCACCCCGAGTGCCGCGCCTCCGCCTGACCGGCGACGCGCGCCCCTGACCTGCCGGAGGCCCGCACGTACCTATCCGCCCGGGCCTCCCGCATGAGTGACCGCCGGGCTCAGCGCTTGCGCAGCGCCTTGATCAGCTCGTCCTTCGACATCTGCGAGCGGCCCTCGATGCCGACCTTCTTGGCCTGCTCGTACAGCTCGTCCTTCGTCCGGTCCTCGTAGGACCCCGCCTTGCCGCCCTTGCGGCCGGTCGAGGAGCGTGAGGAGCGGGACGCGTCGTTGGCGATGCGCGCCGCCTTCTCCTTGCCCGCGCCCTCGCGGCGCAGCGCCTGGTACGTCTTCTCGTCCTTGATCTGCCCTCTGGGCACAGCAACCACCTCCAGGGTGGGTCGATGACGGGTGTGCCCCCTTCCCTGCTTAACCCGGGTACGCCGGAGGTGCCAGGTGAAACAGGCCGTAGGGTGCGGACAGCCGAACGAACCGGGAGCCATGGTGACCACGCTGAGCTGTGCCGTACTCGACGACTACCAGGGCGTCGCCCACGAGCTGGGGGACTGGAAGCGGCTGGACGGCCGGGTCGACGTGCGCTTCGTGGACCGCCACATCCCCGGGCACGACGAGCTCGTCGCCGAGATCGCCGACTGCGAGATCGTCGTCGTGATGCGTGAACGCACCCCGTTCCCGGCGGAGTTGTTCGCCCGGCTGCCGAAGCTGCGCCTGCTGATCACCTCCGGCATGCGCAACGCCTCCGTCGACCTCGGTGCCGCCGCCGCGCACGGCGTGACCGTCTGCGGCACGGCCAGCAACTCGGAACCGCCCGCCGAGCTGACCTGGGCCCTCATCCTGGGACTCGCGCGCGGCGTCGTCACCGAGGGCGCGCACTTCCGCGACGGCGGCCCCTGGCAGTCCACCCTCGGCGCCGACCTGCACGGGCGGCGGGGGGGGGGGGTGGGGGGCGCGGGGGCTGGCGGCCGGAGAGGGACCCGCGGGCGGACCCAGGGGTCGCGGGCGGGGCGCGCGGGGGCGGGGGGCGCTCGCG
>NZ_JBHYTK010000085.1:10166-30332 GCF_042749255.1 Streptomyces sp. NPDC059524
GCCGCCGGCCCCGGGGGCCCCCTCGGCCTGCTCGGCCTCGGCAAGATCGGCACCCGCGTCGCCCGCGTCGGCGCCGCGTTCGGCATGGATGTCGCCTCGTGGAGCCGGAACCTCACGCCGGAGCGCGCCGCCGAGGCCAGCGTCACGTACACCGCCTCCAAGGAGGAACTCCTGGAGACCAGCGACTTCGTCTCCGTGCACCTCGTCCTCGGCGAGAGCACCCGCGGCCTGATCGGAGCCGAGGAGCTGCGCCGGATGCGGCCCGGCGCCTTCCTGGTCAACACCTCGCGCGCCGCGATCGTCGACCAGGAGGCGCTGCTGCGGGCCCTGCGCGAGGGCTGGATCGCCGGGGCCGGCGCCGACGTCTTCACCACCGAGCCGGTGCCCGCCGACGATCCGCTGCGCACGGCGCCGAACTTCCTCGGCCTGCCCCACCTCGGCTACGTCACCCGGCGCAACTACGAGGGCTACTTCCAGGGTGCGGTCGAGGACATCGAGGCGTACCTGGCGGGCAGCCCCGTGCGCACCCTGGGCTGAGCGCCGTCGCCATGGAACAAGATCGGCACATCCGAAAAGAAGTACAGGAACTTCGAAAACCTCATGATCCGTACGTAGGTTACCGAACGGTTTCCATTCACCTTGTTGCCGATCAACAGTAGAACTCGTTCCGATTCCGTCGAGAGATAGGAACTCGGAATGACTGCCGCAACCCCCACTGAAGTGGCTCGTAACGGACTGTCCCGGCGCGGCTTCCTCGCAGGAACAGGTTCTCTTCTCGGTGCCGTGGCGCTGGCCGGACCGGCCGCCGCGGCCGCCCGCGCCGCCGCCCCGGCGCTCGCCCCGCTCGCCGACGGGGCGAGTGTGCCCGCCCTCGTCATCGGCTCCGGCTACGGCGGTTCGGTCGCCGCGCTGCGCCTCGCCGAGGCCGGGGTCGACGTCACGATGGTCGAGATGGGCATGGCCTGGGACACGCCCGGCTCGGACGGCAAGATCTTCGCCAACACCACCAAGCCCGACTACAGATCCTTCTGGCTGCGCACCAGAACCAAGCAGCCCATCAGCAACTTCCTCGGCTACCCGCTCGACAAGGACGTGCCCTGTCACACCGGCATCCTCGACGCCGAGGAGTTCGGCGGCATCATCGTCTACCAGGGCCGCGGCGTCGGCGGCGGCTCGCTCGTCAACGGCGGCATGGCCGTCACGCCCAAGCGGGAGAACTTCGGGGCGATTCTGCCCACGGTCGACGCGGCCGAGATGTACGCCACCTACTACCCGCGCGCGAACGCCGGCCTCGGGACCGCCACCATCGACCCCGACTGGTTCGAGACCACCGACGCCTACCAGTACGCGCGCGTGGGCCGCAAACACGCGCAGCGCTCGGGCTTCCCCTTCGTGTTCGTCCCCGACGTGTACGACTGGGACTACATGGAGAAGGAGGCGGCCGGATCGGTCCCGAAGTCCGCGCTCGCGGGCGAGATCCTCTACGGCAACAACTACGGCAAGAAGTCCCTGCAGAAGACCTACCTCGCGCGGGCCGCGGCCACCGGGCGGGTCACCGTCACCCCGCTCCACAAGGTCACCTCCGTCAGCCCCGCCTCCGGCGGCGGCTACACCGTGCGGATCGACCAGCTCGACACCGAGGGCAAGGTCGCCGCCACCAAGGAGATCAGCGCCGCACGCGTCTTCTTCGCCGCCGGCAGCGTCGGCACCAGCAAGCTGCTCACCCGGCTCAAGGCCACCGGCGCGCTCCCCGCGCTCAACGCCGAGATCGGCAAGGGCTGGGGCGACAACGGCAACGTCATGTGCGGCCGCGCCAACCACATGTGGGACCCGACCGGCGCCCTGCAGTCCTCCATCCCGACCGGAGGCATCGACAACTGGGCCGGGGGAGGGGCCTTCGCCGAGGTCGCCCCGCTGCCCACCGGCATCGAGACCTACGCGTCCTTCTACCTGTCGATCACCAAGAACCCCAACCGGGCCCAGTTCACGTACAACCCGACGACCGGCGGGGTCGACCTGAACTGGCAGACCGCCTGGAAGCAGCCCTCCATCACCATGGCGAAGTCCATCTTCGACCGCATCAACTCGACGGAGGGCACGATCTACCGCACCGACCTGTTCGGCGCGTACAAGATCTGGGGCGACCACCTCACGTACCACCCGCTGGGCGGCGCCGTGCTCGGCAAGGCGACCGACAACTACGGCCGCCTGCACGGCTATTCAGGGCTCTACGTCATCGACGGAGCCCTGATTCCGGGCAACACCAGCGTCAACCCGTTCGTCACCATCACCGCGCTCGCCGAGCGCAACATCGAGAAGATCGTCGCCACCGATCTGTGAGCGGCGTCCGCCGGCGGTGAGTGCCTGCCCAAGTCCTGAGGGCGTGAGGGGTGTTCAGGACTTGGGCAGGACGCACACCGCGTCGAGGCCGAGCACGTGGTTGAGCCGGCCGAACGCCAGCCAGGAGCCGACCGCCATGCTCAGCTCCACGATCTCCGCCTGGCTGTAGTGCGCGGTCATCCGCGCCCAGAACGCGTCGTCGAGCCCGTGGTGGTCCAGCGCGTACCGCTCCGCGTACTCGGCGGCGAGCCGCGTCCGGTCGTCGAACGCGTCGGTGCTCCGCCACTGCTCCACCGCGTCCGCGAACGACTCCTCGACCTTCACGCCGTCCCGTTCCGTGCGCCAGTCCAGGCAGAACAGGCACCCGTTGATCTGCGCGATCCGCAGCCGCGCCGCCTCGAACTCGCGCAGCCCGAGCCTGGAGTGGTCGTAGACCGCCATCGAGAACTGGGCCGCCGCCGGCCCGATGCCGGGCACCATCTCGCCCCACACGTACGGGATCGGCTCCTCGCCCTCGGGGATGTCGATCATCATGGCTGCTTCCTTCCGATCCGGCCGGCCGCGGGGAGCAGGGGCACGTCGAGTGCGTCGTACAGTCCGGGCGGCGCGGTGGTGAGCCAGTCGACCGCGCTCACCAGGCGCCCCACGGCGGTCGCGTTGCCGCCCGCCGATTGGTTGCCGTCCTCGTCGGTCGCCTGCACCGTCACCTCGATGTGCGGGCGGCCCTCGACGATCACCCGGTGCGCCCCGGCGCCGCCGCCCGGGGGCAGCGGCCAGTCGGGGGCGCAGGACGGATGGATCCGCGTGATGTGCTCGACCACCAGCTGGACCTCACCGCCGACGACACCCTGCACCTCGAAGCGGACCGCGCCCTGGGTGCCCCGCGCGAAGTCGCCCATCGTCGCCGTCGTCACGTCCGACTCCAGCGGGCGGCGCTCCAACGTCTCGCGGATCTCGTCCAGTTCGAGCCCGAGCGCCCGCGCGAGCAGCCGGATCTGACCGCCCCACACCATCGTCGGGACCGACTCGGCGAGCATCAGCGGCGCGTAGTCCATGGGATGCCCCATGCCGACCAGATCGCGGACCGAGTCCTCCTGGTCGTATGTGGAGTAGTCGAAGATCTCCTGGCAGCGCACGACGTCGATGCGGGAGCCCAGGCCGCTGACCAGGAGCGGCAGGATGTCGTTCGCCCAGCCGGGGTCCACGCCGGAGACGAACAGCGAGCCGCCGCCCGCCGCGATCGCCGCGCGGACCGGGTCCGTGAACTCGGGGGGCGCGCTGCGCGGATCGTAGAGCGGGTAGAGCGCCGGGGTGACGACGACCGCGCCCGTGCGCAGCGCGCGGCAGATGTCGTCCAGGGCCTCGTCGGGGCGCAGTTCGCCGGACGCGGCGTACACGACGGCGTCGGGCCGTGTGCCGAGCAGCGCGTCGATGTCGGTCGTCGCCGTGACGCCGAGCGTGTGGGCGAGCCCCGCGAGTTCGCCCGCGTCGCGGCCGTCCTTCGCGGGATCGTGCACGAGCACGCCCGACAGTTCGAGCCCGGGATGGGCGTCGACGGCCCGGATGGCCGCCCGCCCCACGTTCCCGGTGCCCCACACCACCGTGGAAGTCATGCGCCGGAGCGTAACCTGATGGACCGTCAGTTCATAGGGGTGCGGCGGCCGTAGAAGGTCTACGCGGGATGACGGCCGTCCAGGGCGCGGGCGGCCGCGAGGGTCTCTTCGGCGTAACCGCGGCCGTACAGCACGGTGTGCACCAGGAGCGGGAAGAGCTGGTGCAGGGGAACGCGCTCGCGCCGACCCGCGGCGAGCGGCGTCACCTCTTCGTACGCGCCGAGGATCCGGTCGAGGTGCGGGGCGCCGAACAGCGCCAGCATGGCGAGATCCGTCTCGCGGTGCCCGCCGTGCGCGGCGGGATCGATCAGCCAGGCGGAGCCCTCCGCGTCCCACAGGACGTTGCCGCTCCACAGGTCCCCGTGCAGTCGCGCGGGCGGCTCGGCGGGTCCGGCCAGCTCCGGCATCCGCGCGCAGACCCGTTCGACGACGGCCCCCTCCGCGGTGCTCAGGGTCCGCGCGTCCACGGCCCGACGCAGATACGGCAGCACGCGCTGCTCGGCGTACCAGCGCGGCCACGCGTCACCCGGCACGTTGCGCATCGGCGCGCGCCCGATGAACGCCTCGACGGGGCCGCCCGGCGGCGGCGCGCCGAACGCCGGAGCCCCCTCACGGTGCAGCGCCGCGAGCGCCCGGCCGAACCGCTCGGCGCCGTCCGCGCTCGCCCTGCCCGGTCCCACCCGGTCGAGCACCAGCCACCCGTGCTCGCCCCCGTGCACCGCCGGCACCGGCACCGCGCCCGCCTCCGCGAGCCAGCGCAGACCGGCCACCTCGGCGCGCAGGGCGCCGGGATCCCCGACCCGCTTCACGACCACCGCGCGGCCGCCGTCGAGCGTGGCCCCGTACATCTCGCCGGACATCCGCCGCACCTGGGACACGGCGCGCCCGGTGGCCCGTGCGGCACCCTGCGCGGCGTCGGACTCGCTCGACATGCGGATCAGCGTACGAGCGCCGAGGCCCTGTTGACGGAGCCACGCCCGCTTGGTCTGCTGCTGCCCGGGACCGGTGACGGGTGAGGCGAGGGGGCGGACTGTGACGAAGGTTCCGGACAGGGGGAGTCCGCGCTCCGGCGCCGAGGTGCTCGTCGTGCAGAACACCCCGGGCGGCGGGCCCGGGCGGATCGGCGACTGGCTGCGCGGGGCCGGGCTCGACGTGGAGGTGGCCCGTCCGTTCGCCGGGGACCTGCTGCCCGGCGCGCTCGGCGGCCGGGCGCTGATCGTGCTCGGCGGCGGATTCATGCCCGACGACGACGCGCGGGCCCCCTGGCTGCCGGACACCCGGCGTCTGACCCGGCAGGCCCTCGACGCCGGGACGCCCTTCCTCGGCATCTGCCTCGGCGGACAGCTGCTCGCACAGGTCGCCGGAGGCACGGTGCGGGCGGCCTACGGGCGCCCCGAACACGGGAGCACGGAGATCCGGCTCCGGCCCGCAGCGGGCGGGGACCCCTTGCTGCACGGACTCGGCGACACCGTCCCCGCGATCGAGCGGCACGTCGACACGATCACCGAACTGCCCGACGGAGCCGTCTGGTTGGCGTCCAGCGAAGCGTGCCCGTACCAGGCGTTCCGGCTCGGCCGGTGTGCCTGGGGCACCCAGTTCCACCCCGAGGCGGAGGCCGCCCGGATCGCCGCCTGGGACCCGGCCGGCCTCACCGCCCACGGCCTGGACCCCGCCGACGTGCTCGCCCGCGCCGAGGCCGCGGAGCCGCGGGCGGTCGAGGTCTGGTCCGAGTTCACGCGCCGGTTCGCGCGGGTGTGCCGGGGCTGAGGCGGGCGTGGGGTGCGGGCGCCTGGGCTGGGCGGTCGCCGACGGCAGGCATCAGGCTGGGTGCGCGCAGGAGGGCAGTCCATGGGGGATGCCACCGCCGGTGGGAGCGTTCGCCGCCGCGGGTGCCTTCCGGTCCGAGCTCACACGCCGGTGCGCGGCGCTGTGCCGGAGCCGACCGCCTCTCGGGGCTCGGCGGCCGGGGCCGTGGCCCGGCGGCGGCCCGCCGTGGAGACCAGGCTCGTCAGGACGCCCGCGAGCAGGCCCCAGAACGCCGAGCCGATGCCCAGCAGAGTGACGCCGGAGGCCGTGGCCAGGAAGGTCACGGCCGCAGCCTCGCGCGAGCGCGGGTCGGACAGGGCCGTCGACAGGGAGGACTCGATCGTGGCCAGCAGGCCCACCCCGGCCACCGACAGGACCAGGACGTGCGGCATCGCGCTCAGCAGGGAGGCGACCGTCGCTCCCAGCAGGCCCACGCAGAGATAGCAGACGCCCGCCCAGACCGCCGCCAGATAGCGCCGGTCCCGGTCCGGGTGCGCCTCCTCGCCCGTGCAGATCGCGGCCGTGATCGCCGCGAGGTTGAGACCGAACGCGCCGAACGGGGCCAGCACCGCCTGTGCCGCGCCCGTCCACGTCAGCAGCGGCGACACCGGCACGTCGTACCCGGAGGCCCGCAGCACCGCGACCCCCGGCAGGTTCTGCGAGGCCATCGTCACGACGAACAGCGGCACGCCGACGCTGATCAGCACCTTCCAGTCGAACTCCGGGGCCGTGAACACCGGTTGCGCGATCGAGAGCCGGAGCCGGTCGAGATGCCAGCCGCCGGCCAGGACCGAGGCCACGACCCCGCCCGCCAGGGCGAGCAGGACCGCGTACCGGGGCAGGAGGCGGCGCGCCAGGAGATACAGCGCGAACACCGTGAACGCGACGGCGAAACCACCCTCCATCTGCGCGAACAGGCCCGTCCCGAACTGGAGGAGCACGCCCGCGAGCAGTGCGGAGGCGAGCGGCACCGGGATCCGGTCCATGGCCCGGGCGAACCATCCGGTCAGCCCGCTCAGCAGGATCAGCACGGCACAGAAGAGGAACGCGCCGATCGCCTGCGCCATCGGCACCCCGGCCAGGCTCGTCGCCAGCAGCGCCGCGCCCGGCGTCGACCAGGCCGTGACCACGGGGGCGCGGAAGCGGAGCGACAGGCCGACGCAGGTGACGGCGAGGCCGACACCGAGCGCCAGCATCCACGAGGAGATCTCCCGCGCGTCCGCGCCCGCGGCCCGGGCCGCCGTGAAGACGAGGGCCGCCGAACTGGTCACGCCGACGGTGACCGCGATCAGTCCGGCCGCCACCGCCGAGGGCGGGGCGAGCGCGCGGAGACGGGCGAGCGAGGGCATGGGGGCATCACTTCCGGAACGTGCGGGGCCAGAGGTGCGGCACGGCGCCGCGGGGCAGAGTGTGTTCCATAAACAGAACGTTCTGTTTATGGAACACTAGGGACGCGGACCGTGAACCGTCAACACACTTCCCCGGAGGGCGGGCGGATGGGGCTGAACGACGAGGTGGGGCGCCGGCTCAGGGGGCTGCGCCGGGCCGACGGCCTCACGCTGTCCGAACTGGCCCGCCGCTCCGGCGTCGGCAAGGGCACCCTCTCGGAGCTGGAGAGCGGCCTGCGCAATCCGACCCTGGAGACCCTCTACGCGCTGACCACGGCACTGGGCCGCCCGCTCAGCGCCGTCCTCGACGACCCGCCGCCCGGCGTCACGGCCGCGGCCGGGGGAGTGTCGGGCAGCGCCGTCACCGCGGTCCTGCTCGAACGGTACGAGGACGCCGACGCCGCCACCGACGTCTTCCGGGTCACCATCGCCGACGGAGCCGTACAGGAATCGGCCGCCCACGTCCCGCACACCACCGAGAGCCTGATGGTGCTCTCCGGCACCGCCGTCGTGGGCCTGCCCGACGCCCCGCAGACCGCGGGCCCCGGTGGTCACGCCACCTGGAGTGCCGACGTCCCGCACCTGTACGGCGCGCCGCACGGCGAGGTCCAGGGCGTCCTCTTCGTCCGCTACCCGAAGAGCCCGCCGGCCGGCCCGGAGGCCTGAGCGTCCGGCGGCCCGGTCAGGCGCCGGCCCGCGGCGTCTCGTCCGGGGCCATGTCGCGCAGCTTCGAGATGTCGACCGACTGGTCCGCCGAGGGTGTCTCGTCCGGCACCGGCTTGCCGTAGTCGGTCAGCGTCATCGTGACGGACTCGTCCGTGCCCTTCACCGTCGCCCGTACGAGCTGGTGCGGCTCGTCCGAGGCCACGTACAGGGTGAAGTCCTTGCCGTGCTCGCGTCCGGTCAGCGGCACGACATCGGTGCCGCGCACCGTCGTCTCGTCGCCCTTGGTGAGGTGGTCCGGCCCGGAGCCGCCCGAGCCGTTCTCCAGCTCGCCGCGGAAGGAGTCCAGGTCGCACACGTCGGACAGGCCGTCGAGCATCGGGTCGTCGGTCGTCCCGTGCACGTACCGGCCGTCGAACAGCTGCGCCGCCAGCTCGCCCGCGCCGCCCGGCACCTGCGCCTTCCAGAACGTCGCGTCCGGCTTCATCCAGACCTCGTCGCCCCGCTTGAC
Source organism: Streptomyces sp. NPDC059524 (assembly GCF_042749255.1). Classification (NCBI taxonomy): domain Bacteria; kingdom Bacillati; phylum Actinomycetota; class Actinomycetes; order Kitasatosporales; family Streptomycetaceae; genus Streptomyces; species Streptomyces sp. NPDC059524. The sequence continues at coordinate 18,488 of NZ_JBHYTK010000085.1, forward strand.
CAGGTCGAGGCTGCCGCCGTCGGCGCCGCCCGTGCCCATCGTCAGCGAACCCGTGCAGTTCCCGTCCTCGTCGAGACGGAGATCGAACGACGAGGGCGTGCGCAGCTCCCGCTCGTCCGTGCGCTCGGTGAGCTTCACGTGCAGCGACTTCGCGTCCGTGAGTTCCTTCTTCGCCGCGTCGGCCAGCTCCTGCGCCGACATGTCCGAGGCGTCGTCGGCGAGGGCGGGGCCCGCGGCGGCGAACACGCTCGCGCAGACGAAGGCGGCGGCCACCGGAACCCTGGCCGCCGTGCGCCAGGCGCGCGGCCTGTTCGAGGACTGTCCGGCCATGACCTCACCTCGCCGTCCCAGGCGCAACGTGCGCCCCAAACACCCCATAAAGTCTACGTTCGCCGCCCCGCGGATGCCGCGCCGAGCGTCCGCGGGACGCTCAGTCGGCCTTCCCGCACACCCGCAGCCCCACCGGCGTCCCGCACGGCAGGTGCCCGTGCGTCGCGACGACCCCCTTGCCCGTCCCGTTGTCGACCGCGTACGCGAGGAAGCTCGACGCCAGCGAGTCCGCGGGCGGCCGGCCGTACGTGTACGCGTACTCGATCTCCCGGTACGGGTAGCCGCCGGTGTCCAGCCGGTCCGGGTTCGGGGCCCGCCCGTCGAGCGTCAGCCGGTGCAGCCCGTGCGGGGCGTCCGGCGGCGAGGCGGCCCGCAGCTCCGCGTAGCCGAGCGCGCCCGGCGTCCGGGCCACCGTGTCGAGCACCTGCTCCGTCGAGTCGAGCTCGCAGCGCAGGACGGGTGCGTCCCGCACCGTGCGGTTCACGCAGTCGTCGGAGGAGGCCGGCGGCTCGTCCCGGCCCCCGAGCACCCGCTCGGTCAGCGCGGACCGGGTGCCGGAGCCCGAGGTGCGGCTCACGAGGACGACGGGCAGATCCGGGCCGCCCAACTCGCTCCAGTTGCCGATCTCCCCGCGGTACAGGCGCCGCACGTCCGCCACCGACAGGTTCGTCAGTTTCACGTCGTCGTGCGTGACCAGCGTGAACAGCGACACCGCGATCCGGCTCTCGCTCAGCTGGGTGTAACTCGCCGGACGCGGCCCGTCCGAGAACGCGACCGCCGCCGCGCCGTCCTGCGTCCTGCCGCCCGACAGCGCCAACTCCCGCACTCCGGTGCGGCTTCCGTGCGCCGCGACCGTGATCCGCGGCTCGTCTCCGCAGTGGGCCTCGTACTTCCGCGCCAGCTCCGTCAGCACGGGCGCGAACGCGGTCGACCCCGTGAGCCGCAGCGTGCCCGTCTCGCAGTCGTCCGGCAGCGGCGCGGGCAGCGTCAGCGGCAGGACGGCCGCGGCCATCAGCGCGAGGCCCAGGACGACCGTGGTCCAGCGGGCCTGCCGGCTGAACGCGGGCGGCTTCTCGTCCGGCGTCAGACTGTGGTTCTCGTGCAGCGAGCCGTCCTTCAGGTCGCCGGTCACCACGACCCGGTCGCCCTCCGCACCCCCGTTGAGCAGCACCAGGATCTTGTAGTGGGCGCCCGGCTTGAGCGGCACCCGAGGGATCCGCAGCGTGCTCGGACCCGCCACGTGCAGGCCCGGCTGGTGCTCGAAGTACCCCATCAGATTGGTGTGTTCGCCGGGCAGCGTGACGTCCTGGGCGCGGATCGTGCGCCCCGGGAACTCGGCGGTGAGCCCGTACAGCGGCGAGGAGTCGAGATAGTCGGACTCCTCGATGTGCCGCGAACCGTCGTTCTCGATGCGCAGCAGCACGAGCGTCGCGTCCCGCATCTCGGGCAGGTCGTTGAAGAGCCCGAGCAGGGGCGGGTCCGCCTGCCCGGCCACAGGGGCGGGCCCGTTGTGCCCTATCGCGATGTCCATCTGCTTGCGGAAGCCGATGCGTCTGCTGCGTCGCGCCCTGCGGTCCGCGGCGAACGGCGTGATGATCGAGACGACGCCGAGCAGCAGGCCCGCGGCCGTGAAAGTGATCTCGAGCCAGCCCATGGGGTGACGGTACGGATCGAGGGGGCCGCTCCGGCCGGACGGCGGGGAGCTTCGCCCACTGTTCGTCGGGCGTTCAACTACGGGGAACGGGCGGGGAGTTCGTACTCCTCGGCGCCGCGGGAACCCCGCGCCGGACCCACCCGAGCAGCAGCACCGAGCACAGGGCCGCGCACGCGCACCACGTCGAGACGAACTCCCAGCGCCACAGCGCCGCGCACACCGCCGCACCGGCCCCCACGAGAGCGCCGAGCAGCACCAGCGCCCGCTCACCGGACAGCAGCAGGGCGCCGATCGTCGCCACCAGATAGCCGCCGATCAGCCAGGCCGCGTGCGGCAGGCCGATCGCGTACGCCATGGTGTGGCCGCGGATCTCGGCGGTCACCGTGTGCGTGGTCAGCACCCCGGCGAGGACCACCGAGGTCACCGCCCCGACGGCCACCGGCAGCCACAGCCGGCGCCGGGCCGCGCCGGACACCGCCCACCACACCGCGAGCGGCACCCACAGCGGCAGCAGCGGCAGCGCGATCACCGCCCAGGCCAGCGTCGCCGCACCGGTGCCGCCGCCCGCGTGCCAGACCGCGGCCTCGATCAGCTGATGCGCGCCGAGCAGCAGCGGCAGCGCGGCGAGCGGCACGGCCCGGGGCCGCACCCGCGCCGCACGGGCCACACACACGACCCCGACCGCGGTGATCGCACCGCCCGCCACCAGATCGGCCGTCGCACTCCAGCACATGCGGCCACGCTACGGTCCCCGGGCGCGCCCGGCACCGTCAGCCGGCGCCGCCCGGACGCCCGGCCGACAGGCCGCGCACCGTGGGCCCCACGGCGAACGTGCCGCTGTAAGCCCGTCCGGAACCGTCCCGGCTCACCAGCTCGATCGCGTAGCCGTCGCCGTCCGGCACGGACGGCAGCACGGTCGCGGTCTCGCCCGCCGGGGCGGCGGACAGCTTCGAGGCCAGCCGCACCACCCGCTCCGTCTCGCCCCGCACCAGCCACATGTCGAGCTCCTGCCCCGTGGCGTTGCGCCAGGCGACGAACAGCGTGCCGCCCGCCGGATGCACGGAGGCGGCGGCCGGGGCCGTCACGGACAGCGCCTGGTCCGGCCCCGGTGGTGGGGCCAGAGCCAGCAGGGGAGCGGCGACGAGGGACAGGAATCCGGTGCGGCGCATGCGACGACCTCGTTCCGAGCAGATAGGGGATTCGGGACGGACGGGGCGGGCGAGGGCCCGCACACAAAGAGCCCTGCCACCCGGACAAGATCGTGAAAGGGCCCCGGCCGAAGCCCACTCCATGGGGTAGCCCGCGTTCCCCGAAGCGGCGGGCTCGGCAGGACAGAGCCGCCGTACAGGCGCATCCTCGCGCCCGCGCCCGCGCGTCCGGGCCCCGGGACGAGGTGCCGGTGCGCCCGCGCGGGGGCACGCTGGATACGTGAGGGGGAGCCGGGAACGGCGAGACGAGGTGACCCGGATGACGGAGCGCAGCGACGACGCGGCCATGGGCGACGAGGTCTACCAGCCGGGGGACCCGGAGGCCCGTGAGGACCAGGGCATCCTGGACGCGGAGGACACCCTCTACGACCGGGGCGTCGACCCGTACGACGCGGGCTGGTCGCCGCCCGAGCGCCCCCTCGGCGTGGAGCACACGGGCGTCACCGCGGCCGAGCGGCAGGCGGGGGAGACCCTCGACGAGCGCCTCTCGGAGGAGCAGCCCGACACGGTCCTGGAGCTGCTCGAGGCGCTGGAGAGCGACGAGGGGGACGGGGACGACGACGATGGTCTGCGCGACGAGGACGCCGAGCCGTACGACGACGAGTCGGGGCGGTGGCGGTCCGGCCGGCGGGTCGTGTCGGTCGGTGACGGGGCCGACGCCGAGGAGGAGGTCGACGAGGTCGCCCATCAGGCGGCCGAGCACGACATGGCCGAGGAGGTCGAGCCCGAGTCACTGCCCTGACGCGGTCGCCGTGAGCATCAGGGCCACGGCCGTGAAAGCGGTGACCAGGGCCAGCGCGGGGGCGCCCAGCTTCACCTCGTCCGTGGCCAGGCGTTTCGCCGTGACGCCTATGCAGAGGACGCTCACCGCGCCGAGCACCATCGAGATGTAGATCAGCACGCTTGAGTCCTTTCCGCAGGGGAACCGGCTTCGGCCTCATGATCGCTTGAGGCGGAGGGTGGCGCATGCGGAGCGTTCTCGTGTGCCGGGTTCCGTCGCGTGGGCGGGTGCGGCTCGGTGGGGGCTGGTCGCGCCCCGCGGCGGAGCCTCTGATGTCACAGCCCCGCGCCCCCAGAGGCGAACGGCTGCGCCGTTCAGCCTCTATCGGGGAAATGCGACCCGAAGGGTCTGCATTTCAGGGGCGCGAGGAACTGCGCGACCAGCCCCCACCGGCCCGGAGACGCGGACCGCGTTGTCGGCGCCCTGTGGCAGGGTGACCCGGGACGACATCGACACCGCACCACCCGGGGGACCCGCACGTGTCAGATCTGGCCGCGATCAAGACCTGGTGGAAACACCTGGGCGACGACGGTTTCCTTGTGCTGCCCCCGCCCGGCAGGGGCCGCTACACGCAGTCCGACGGCCACGAGGACGCCGCCGAACTCCGCGCGCACAAGGGCCTCTGCGCCCCCGTCTCGTTCGCCTACTGGCACTGGCAGTCCCACGAGCGCGCCTTCGACCGCTCCGGCGCCCTGACCGGCGAGCTGCTGCTGCACTGGGGAGGCGACCACACCGTCGTCACCGCGGGGCTGGGCGAGGGCCCGCCCGGATACAGGCTGGTGAACGGCGGCCCGCAGGGCGCCTTCGTCCTGGACCGGATCACGCACCGTGACGCCGCGGGCCTGCCCGACCCCGCGGACCCGGACGGCGTACGCCAGTTCCTCGCGGAGCTCGACGAACCGCTGGACCGCAGCCGGCACCCCTACACGTACCGACCGCTCTCCCCGGCCCAGGCCGACTGGCTGCACGCCCGGCTCGCCGATCCCCTGGACCTCGCGGCCGCCGCCCCTTTCGCGGTCTCGCTGGAGCGGCGCGACGCGTTGACCCCCGACGAGACGGAGCGGCTGCTGCACGCCTGGCAGGCCGCGTACCCGGGCCGGCTCGCGGACTGGGAGGCGTGGGACGACCTGCTGCACGCGCTGCTGCGGCAGGACCACGCGCAGGCCTGGGCCATCGTCGAGGCCCTCGGCGCCCGCGCTTCGGACACCCTCACCGAGGTCCCGTCCGAGCGAGGGCTCGCCGCGGTACGTGAGTTCGCCCTCTCCGGTGAGCGGAGCGCGGTTCGCGACTGGCTCACCCTGTACCGGGCGTTCGAGGAACCGGACGCGGTCCGCGCCGCTGTCCGGATCGCGGCGGAACTGGCCGCGCACGACGCCCCCGAGGCGTCCCTGCGTTCTCTGCGCAGTGCGCTGACCGGCGCGCTCACCGCCGACTGGCGTGAGGAGACCGGGGCCGGGTATCGCGTTCAGCAGCTCTACGCCGGACTCATGGACGTCCGCTGCGCCACCGACCCGCGCCTGCCCCGCGACCTGCGCGTCCTCGCCGCCGACGCGGTCCACGACCGCGTGGACCTCGTGCGGGAGGCGGTCCTGCGGCCGGAGGGCTCCGTGTTCACCGGCGTCGACACCGCCGAGGTGCTGGCCGACCTGGACCGTTTCGCGGAGGCCGTCGAAGGGCTTCTCGCCGGCGCCGGGCCCGATCTCACCGCGTACCGGGGCGCGCTCTGCGACGTCTGGCACCGGTACCGGACGCTCACCGACGCCGACGAAGCGTGGCTCCACGCGCGCGTCGCCGACCCGGGCACCGAGCTGCAGGGCCTCGGCTTCTGCCTCGAACTGCTCCTCGCCCACGGCCGTGCCACGCGCGCGGACGCCGACGCGCTGCTGCCCCGCCTCAAGGAGCTCACCAAGAAGTACGAGACCACGTACGCCGAATGGCGCCACCCGCTGGTCACCCTGACCTGTCTCGCGCTCGACCTGGACCACCCGGCCGCCGCGAAGCTGGTCGCGTGGTGGAACGGGAAGCGGCCGGTCTGGAAGGACCAGCAGCGGCTGCTCACCCATCTCGGCGCCCCCGACGAGGCGAAGGCCGCCGAGCTGTGGGACTTCGTCACCTCGTCCGCGCACGACGTCGGCCAGCTGATGACCTGGGTGCTGGTGCGAGCCCGCCTCGACGGAGAGCACCCCCTGCTCGTCGCCGACCGGCTCATCGGCACGCCCGGACTGCGCGACTACGTGCTGCACCGGGTGCTGCTCGGGGTCGCCGACCCCGCGCAGCCGATGTGGCACTACAGCGTCGACCCGCGCAGCCGGGGCTGGTGGCAGCGCGCCGTGGAGGTCGCCGAACACCCCGGCGTCTCCGCACGGGCCCGGGAGATCGCCCTGGAGTTCGCCCGGCAGCATGATGTGATCAGCCACCCCGACCAGGTGCGCCCCGCGCCGACCGAGGCCGAACGGGCGGCGGCCCGGGACTGGCTGGACCGCCACGACGCGGGCGGGGCCTGAGCCCTCGGTCGGGCGGGGCCTGAGCCTCAGCCGGGCGGGGCCGACGACGGGTCCGCCCGGCGGGCGATCTCCTCCAGACGGGCGTGGTACGCGGCCCGCTCGTCGAGGTCGGTGGTCCCCAGCGCGTCGTTGTCCCGGCGCCAGCCCACCGCCCCGTCGAGCCCCTCGCGCAGGATGTCGGCGTGACCGGCGTGGTGCTGGGCGTCGGCGAGCACGCGGACCAGCACGTGGTGGAAGGTGACCTCGGCGCGCTCCTTCGGCCACCAGGGGACGCTGCCGACGGTGTCGAGCGCCAGTTCCTCGATGGCGGCGTCGGCGTGGACCCAGGCGCGCCGGTAGCGGTCCACGATCTGCTCGCGCGTCTCGTCGGCGGCCGCGAACATGTCCTGCTCGGGATCGTCGAGCGTCTCGCCGTGCTCGCGCCCGAACGTGGCGCAGAGATAGCCGAGTTCCACATAGGTCAGATGCTTGACCAGGCCCAGCAGGTTCGTGCCGGTGGGGGTCAGCGGGCGCCGTACGTCGTAGTCGGAGAGGCCCTCCAGCTTCCACAGGAGGGAGTCCCGGGCCTCCTGCAGATAGCGGCGCAGGTCGGCTTTCTGTTCGGTTTCGCTCATGGGGGCAGTCTGCTGGCCGCCGTGCGGAACGATCAAGCTCTTTCGGCCGGGCGGCACCGGACCCGGGCCCTTACGGACGGACCAGTACCGCACGCGCCGCCCGCACCGATGCGTTTCGATGGGAGGCATGGGAAACGAGCAGCAGGACCGGCCCGGCGACCCCCTGACCGCCCTCCTCGACCAGGTGCGGCTGCGGCTGCGCGACCTCGACGACGGCGAGCCCGCCTCGTACATCCCGGAGCTGGGCCGCGTCGACCCCGACCTGTTCGGGCTGAGCCTGTGCGCGCTCGACGGGCAGGTGTACGCCAGCGGTGACACCACGACGCCGTTCACCGTGCAGTCGGTGTCGAAGCCGTTCGTGTTCGCCCTCGCGCTCGCCGACCACGGTCTGGAGAACGTGCTGGCCCGCGTCGGCGCCGAGCCCAGCGGCGAGGCGTTCAACTCCATCCGCCTGGAGCCCGTCACCGGGCGGCCGCCGAACCCGATGGTCAACGCCGGGGCCATCGTGACCAGTTCGCTCGTCGCGGGGGACGGTCCCGACGAGCGTTCGGCCCGCATCCTGGAAGGCCTGAGCGCCTTCGCGGGCCGCCCGCTCAAGGTCGACGAGGCTGTCTTCGCCTCCGAGCGAGCGACCGGTGACCGCAACCGCGCCCTCGCCTACCTCATGCACAACGCGGGCTCCCTCACCGGCGACGTGGAGGAACAGCTCGCCGTCTACTTCCGGCAGTGCTCCGTCCTCGTGACCTGCGAGGACCTCGCCGTCATGCACGCCACGCTCGCCGGCGGCGGCGTCAACCCCGTCACCGGCGACCGTGTCGTCGCCCCGCGCCACGCCCAGCACGTCCTCGCCGTGATGGCGACGTGCGGCATGTACGACGCCTCGGGCCAGTGGATGCTCCAGGTGGGGATGCCCGCCAAGAGCGGGGTCTCCGGCGCGATCGGCGTGGCGCTGCCCGGCCAGTTCGGCATCGGCGTGTTCAGCCCGCCCCTGGAGGAGAAGGGGAACAGCGTGCGCGGCATCGCCGCCTGCCACCTCATCTCCGACCAGTTCGGGCTGCACCTGATGCGGGCCACCGTGCCGCAGCGCCGTCCGCTGCCGCCGCGCTCCCTGCACCCCGCGCCGCTGCGCTCGCTGCGGCACCGCCCGCGCTCCCAGCGCGAGGCGCTCGACGCCCGCCCCGACCGCATCCGGGTGCACGTCCTCCAGGGCGACCTGGACTTCGCCACCGCCGAGCAGACCCTGCGGGCCGCACGCGAACTGCCCGGCGCCGTCTCCTGGTTCGTCCTCGACCTGACCCGCGTCGGCCGCGTCGAGACCGTCGCCGCCGACCTGCTGCGCGCCCTCGGCGAGGACCTGCGCACCCGGGGCACCCGCATGGTGCTCGCGGACCCCGACGAGCGGCAGGCCATGGCCCGCCCCGCCGACGAGTTCCCCGACCTCGGCCGCGCCCTGGAGTCCTGCGAGGACGGGCTGCTCGCCGAACTCGGGCTCGACCCCGACGCGCCCGTGCCGCTCGCCGACTGCGACCTGTTCGGCCGCGCCGACGCCCGGGTCCGCGCCGCCCTCGCCGACGCCTTCGACACCCTGCGCCTGCCCGAGGGCGAGACCGTCGAGCCGCCGGGCGCCCGGCTCAGCGGCCGCATCGTGCTCTGGTACGTCGAGTCGGGCCGGCTCGCCGTGTGCGCCGACTCCGTCTCCACGGTCCGCACCTGGTCCGCCGGGCCCGGGGCCGCGCTCACCCCCGCCGACTTCCCGGCCCGCATGTCCCGCCAGGTCCTCGCCGAACGCGACACGGTGTGCCGCACGCTCACCGCCGAGGGCCTCATGCGGCTGCGCGCCAGCGTGCCGGAGGCGGTCGCGGTTCTGGAGCGGGCCCCGTTGGAGGGCGCGGAGACCGTCGACCGGGCGGACACCGCCTGAGGCCCGCCCGGGCCCCCGCTTTGATGAACCGCGGGACCGGACTCGTAGATCCCAACTCCCTTGCCGCCGAGGCCACTTCGCTGGTGATCATCGGCGCGGGACCGGCCGGCCCGACCGTCGGGAACCTGCTGGGCGCCGCCGGCGTCGACTGTGTGGTCCTGGAGTGCGAGAGCCGGGGACTTTTGAGCGGCCATCCGGAATACGGAACGCGCTCCGGTATACCAAAGGCTCGGATTCGTAACGATCGGCGTGGACGACCGCGCACGCAATGCCCGTATTTTGTCGAGAAATTCGAAGGTGGGAGCCCTTTCGTGGTGAGAGTGTCCAGAGAGTGAGACAGTCGCTGGTATACCGTGTCGCCCCAGCGCGACCCGGCCGGGCGCGCACCCCATCCGTGTAAGGAGGTGTGGTCCCGTGCGTCGCCTACCCGCCGTGCTCGCGGCGGCCGCATTGCTGACGTTCGCCACAGGCTGCGGCTCACTCGCCCCGCCCGGAGAACAGAGCGCCGCCGCTCCCCGTCTCGTCGACGACCGGCCGGTCCGCGACGGCGGAACCGCTGTCGTCGGGCTCAAGTCGGACCCCGACATGCTCGACCCCAGCCTGACGGGCACGCTCGTCGCGCGCACCGTGTTCACGTCGATGTGCGAGCAGCTCTACGACGTGGACCGGCACAACCGGTTCGTGCCCCAGCTGGCGTCCTCGATGCCGAAGATCACCGACGGCGGCCGCACCTTCACCTTCGACGTGCGCGAGGACGCCCGCTTCAGCGACGGCGCCAAGCTCGACGCGAAGGCCGTGAAGACCTCCCTCGACCGGCACCTCCACCTCAAGGGCTCCGGACGCGCCTCCGAGATCGACTCCGTCGACAAGGTCGAGGCCATCGGCCCGTACACCGTGCGCCTCACGCTCAAGCACGCGGACACCCCGCTGCTCGGCCGGCTCGCCAACACCGCGGGCCTGATCATGTCGCCGAAGGCCCTCGCGAAGTACGGCAAGAACTTCGCGACGCACCCCTCGTGCGTCGGCCCGTTCAAGTACGAGAAGCGCGTCATCGGCGACCGCATCGAGCTCAAGAAGGACCCGCTCTACTACGACGCGGACCGGGTCCACCTCGACGGCGTGGTCTACAAGACCATCACCGACGGCAACATCCGCCTGGCCAACCTGCGCTCCGGCGACGTCCAGACCGGCGACCAGATGGGCCCCGTCGAGGTGCGCAGCGCCCTCGGCGACAAGGACCTCCAGGTCCTCAACACGCCCTCGCTCGGCTACATGGCCATCACCGTCAACGTCGGCAACGACAACGGCATCGACGGCAAGCCCGGCAAGGTCGACACCCCCTTCGCGAAGGACGTCCGTGTCCGCGAGGCCTTCGACCTCTCGCTCGACCGCGAACTGATCAACAAGGTCGTCTTCCAGGGCATGTACGCGCCCGCCTGCGGCCCCGTACCGCCGGGCACTCCGCTCTCCACGCCCACGACCTGCCAGAAGCGGGACGTCGCGAAGGCGAAGAAGCTCCTCAAGGAGGCCGGCGTCAAGACGCCCGTGCCGCTCGAGCTGATGATCAACACGACGCCCGAGGACGCCCGGTTCGGCCAGGTCGTCCAGGCCATGGCCAAGGAGGCCGGCTTCGACGTGAAGCTCCAGCCGACCGAGTTCGCCACCGGCCTGCAGCGCACCTACGCCGGTGACTTCCAGGCCCGCACCGGCGGCTGGGGCGGTCAGCCCGACCCGGCCGGCAACATCGACAGCCTCGTCGGCACCAAGGGCAGCAACAACCAGGGCCAGCTCTCCGACCCGGAGATCGACCGCCTCATCGCCGCCGGACGCTCCACCTCCGACCCGGCGAAGCGCAAGGAGATCTACCGCGAGCTGACCGAGGCGATCAACCGGCAGCACTCGGTGATCTACACCTACCGCAACATCAACTACGCGGTCGCCGCACAGGACATCAGCGGCATCTCCCTGTCCGGCGACGGCCTCATCCGCATGAAGGAAGCCGGATACGTGAAGGGCGGTGACAAGTGATGGGTACCGTCCGCGGATACCTGAGCTCCTACCCGGCGCGCCGCATCGGGCAGTCGCTGCTGACCCTCGTCCTCGTCTCGATCACGGTCTTCGCCGGTGTGCGCGCCATGCCCGGCGACACCGCCCAGGCCATGGCCGGCGAACAGTCCTCGCCCGAGGTCCTCGCCGCCATCCGCGAGGAGTACGGCCTCAACGACAACATCGTCGTGCAGTACTGGAACTACGTACGGCACGCGGTCACGGGCGACTTCGGCACCTCCGCGCGCAGCGGACTGCCCGTCCTGGACTCGATCCTCGACGCGCTGCCCATCACCCTCGAACTCGCCGCGCTCGCCCTCCTCCTGGCGGTCGTGCTCGGCATCGGCGCCGGCATCGTCGCCGCCGTGCGGCGCGGCAAGCCCGAGGAGTGGCTGGCCAACGCCGTCGCCCTCCTCGGCATGTCCGTCCCCACCTTCTGGCTCGGCATGCTCCTCGTGCTCGCCTTCGCCATCGCCATGCCGGTCTTCGCCGCCTCCGGCTTCGTGCCGTTCGGCCAGGACCCGGTGGAGAACATCCGGCGCCTCGTGCTGCCCGCGATCGTCCTCGGCTCCGGCCTCGCCGCCGTCGTGATGCGCCAGACCCGCGCCGCGATGCTCGACGCCCTGTCCTCCGACTACGTGCGCACCGCCCGCGCCAAGGGCCTCTCCGCGCGCACCGTCATCGGCCGCCACGCCCTGCGCAACTCGCTCGTCACCGTCATCACGGTGCTCGGCCTGCAACTCGGCATGCTCATCTCCGGCGCCGTCGTCACCGAGCAGGTCTTCGT
>NZ_JBHYTK010000085.1:30425-33757 GCF_042749255.1 Streptomyces sp. NPDC059524
CCGCCACGCCCTGCGCAACTCGCTCGTCACCGTCATCACGGTGCTCGGCCTGCAACTCGGCATGCTCATCTCCGGCGCCGTCGTCACCGAGCAGGTATTCGTCCTGCCCGGCTTCGGAAAGCTCACCATCGACGCGGTCTTCACCCGCGACTACGCGATGGTCCAGGGCGTCGTGCTCTTCACCTCGGCCGCCTACATCCTGATCAACCTGCTCGTCGACCTCCTCTACTCGGTCGTCGACCCCCGCATCCGGCTGGGAGGCTCCCGATGACGGCCCTCGACACCGCCGCCGCGCCCACGAAGGCGCCGACCGCGCCCGTCGCCGAGAAGCACCCCGGGCGGGCCGCGAGCCTGTGGCGCAAGCTGCGCCGCAACAAGCTCGCCCTCACCGGCACCGTGCTCGCCGCGCTCTTCGTTCTCGTCGCACTGCTCTCCGGGATCCTCACCCCGTACGACCCGGCGCAGCCCGACTTCGACAACGCGCTCGCCGCGCCCAGCGGCGCCCACTGGCTCGGCACGGACGACCTGGGACGCGACCAGCTGTCCCGCGTCCTCGTCGGCGTCACCGCGTCGATGCAGGTCGGCGTCCTCGCCGTCGTGCTCGCGTTCGTGGTCGCCGTGCCGCTCGGCCTGCTCGCCGGCTACTTCGGCAAGTTCGCCGACACGGTCGTCTCGCGGCTCACCGACACGATGCTCGCGTTCCCCTTCCTGGTGCTCGCCGTCGGCCTCGCCGCCGTTCTCGGCCCGTCCCTGAAGAACGCCACCATCGCCATCGGCATCTCGCAGATCCCCGCGATCGTGCGGATCACCCGCGCCGAGACACTGCGCCTCAAGCACCTCGACTACGTGGGCGCCGCCATCGCCAACGGAGCGGGCAACGGCACCATCCTCTTCCGCCACATCCTGCCGAACGCGACCTCCGCGCTCATCGTGCAGGCGACCGTCGGCATCCCGTCGGCGATCATCGGCGAGGCCGTGCTCAGCTTCCTCGGCCTCGGCGTCCAGCCCCCGTCGCCCTCGCTCGGCGTGATGCTGTCCTCCGCCCAGCCGTTCATCGCCGACGCCCCCTGGATGGCCGTCTTCCCCGGCCTCGTCATCGTGCTCGCCACGCTGGCGTTCAACCTGCTCGGCGACGGCGTCCGCGACATCCTCGACCCCCGTGGAGGCTCCCGGTGACCGCCACACAGAAGCCGGCCGAGCCGGTCCTCAGCGTCCGTGACCTGACCGTCGACTTCCACGGACCCGACTCCGTCGTCCACGCCGTCGACGGCGTCTCCTACGACCTCCACCCCGGGGAGGTCCTCGCGGTCGTCGGCGAGTCCGGCTGCGGCAAGTCCGTCACGTCCATGGCCGTGATGGGCCTGCTTCCGCCCACCGCCCGCATCGGCGGCTCCGTGACCCTCGACGGGCAGGAACTCGTCGGCGCGAGCGAGCGCACCTGGCGCTCGCTGCGCGGCCGCCGGCTCTCCATGATCTTCCAGGAGCCGATGACCTCGCTGAACCCGGTGCTCACCGTCGGGCGGCAGATCACCGAGGTGCTGATCCACCACCAGAAGCTGAGCAAGAAGGACGCGCGCGCCCGCGCGATCGAACTGCTCGACCTCGTCGGCATCCCGGCCCCCGCCAAACGGGTCGACGAGTACCCGCACCAGCTCTCCGGCGGCATGCGCCAGCGCGTCATGATCGCCATCGCGGTCGCCTGCGACCCGGCCGTCCTCATCGCCGACGAGCCGACGACCGCCCTCGACGTCACCGTGCAGGCCGGCATCCTCGACGTGCTCAAGTCGCTGCGCGACCGGCTCGGCACCGCGATCGTGCTCATCACGCACGACCTCGGCGTCGTCGCCGAGACCGCCGACCGCGTCCTCGTCATGTACGCGGGCCGGCCCGTCGAACAGGCCCCGGCCGAGGAACTGTTCGCGCACCCGAGCCACCCGTACACGCGCGGGCTGCTCGGGGCGGTGCTGCGGCCCGGCAGCCGGACCGCCGACGGGCGCGCCCGGCTCAACGAGATCCCCGGGCTCGTGCCCGACCTGCGCAAGCAGCCCGACGCCTGCTCGTTCGCGCCGCGCTGCACCTTCGCGCAGGACGACTGCCGCGGGGGCCGTCCGGAGCTGCGGACCCTGTCCGGTGCGCACCGGATCGCCTGCCACCACCCGGCGGGCGCGGGCGGGCGCGGGCGCGTGCCCGGCTCCGCGTCCACGACAGAGGAGGTCTCCCGATGACCGGGACCCCCGTCCTCGAGGTCCGCGACCTCCAGCGTCACTTCCCGTCCGCGTCCGGCACGGTCAAGGCCGTCGACGGCGTCTCGCTGACCATCGGCCCCGGCGAGGTCGTCGGGCTCGTCGGCGAGTCCGGCAGCGGCAAGTCGACGGTGGGCCGCTGCGTGGTTCGTCTCGACACCCCGACCGGCGGCGAGGTCGTCATCGACGGCACCGACGTCACGACGCTGTCCCCGCGCGCCATGCGGCCGCTGCGCAAGAAGGTCCACCTGGTCTTCCAGGACCCGTCCTCCTCGCTCAACCCGCGCATGACGATCCGCCAGATCATCGCCGAGCCGCTACGGCTGCACGGCCTGGCGAACCGGGCCGAGGCCTCCGCCCGCGTCGACGAACTGCTCCGCCAGGTCGGCCTGCGCCCCGAACTCGCCGACCGCACCCCGCACCAGCTCTCCGGCGGACAGCGCCAGCGCGTCTCCATCGCGCGGGCCCTGTCCGTCGAGCCGGCGCTGCTCATCGCGGACGAGCCCACGTCCGCGCTCGACGTGTCGGTCCAGGCCTCCGTCCTGAACCTGCTCGCCGACCTGCAGAAGGAACGCGGTTTCGGCTGCCTGTTCATCACGCACGACCTGGCCGCGGTCGAGTACCTCGCGGACCGGATCGCCGTGATGTACCTCGGGCGGATCGTCGAACTCGCCCCGGCGGTGGAGCTGTTCGCCGATCCGAAGCATCCGTACACGCAGGCGCTGCTCTCGGCCGCGCCGGTGCCGGATCCGCAGGAGCAGCGCGAACGCTCCCGGATCGTGCTCGGCGGCGACCTGCCGAGCCCCCTGGACCCGCCGCCCGGCTGCCACTTCAACACGCGCTGCCCCCTGGCGACGGACCGCTGCCGCACGGAGTCCCCGGCCCTGCGCACCCTCCCCGACGGCCGCCAGGTGTCCTGCCACCTCGTGTCCGAGGACGGCACGGCCCCGAACGCGAAGTCGGCCTGACCCGACCTCGGAGTACGCGAAGTCCCCTGGGGCCCAAACCAAATTCGGGGCCGGGGCCGTGGGAGTGCCTCCCCGCCCCCCCCCGGGGGGCGGGGCCCCGGAGGGGGGCGGGGGACCGCGC